>JANXYS010000473.1 GCA_025355935.1 Chitinophagales bacterium
GAGGGCGGCTGCTGCGCGCGGTACCTTATATCTTTCTAATAAGTTTACTAGTGGCAGCAACAATATCGAAAGCAACATCGAGAAATATAATGGAACAATAATGGGACTACAGGTTCTGATAAGAAAACCGATCAGGATAATGAGCAGTAACTGGAAAGTCAAGCGAACACTATACGGCCATTGGGCGTAATTTTCGAAAGTTGATATTTTTTCCAAATTGTTTTTTTTAATTATACCAAAAAACCCTGCCAGTTTTATTTCTGTAGGGTTTTAAATAAAATAAGTGCGAAGTATTGTGCCTTCTCACCTCAAGTCAGGTGGAATAGCGAGCAGTATTGTCAATTTAATAATTGATGAACAGACTGGTAAATTTTATCCCTAGTAAATGGTTTTTCAAGATAAATGTCTGCGCCATTATTTAGTGCTACATCTTTAATAGTGCCTGGTAGAAATCCGGAAATCATAATAATCTTCACTGCAGGGTACGTATGTTTTAAGAATTCAATAAAGTCTATTCCCAGTCCATCGGGTAATTTATTATCCAATAAGATCAGGGCAGGCTGTTCCATTTCCAAGTGAGCTTTCGCTTTTGCAAGTGTGTTCACGTGATCCAGCTCTATATCTTCCTCTTTCAGCATTATATTTAAGAGGAGGCAAATGTCAGCTTCATCCTCGATGATAAGAAGTTTTTTCACTTTGTTACTGGTTAGTGTATTATCCGTCATAAGATTTTTAAATTATGAGTAAAAATATGATTTTGTTCCTGCAAAATAGCAGGTACGAAAAATAAATGCTGAAAAGCTGTCGTTACTTTCTACGCGTGTAAAATAGTCGTTCACGTGCTGAAGGTAGCTGGGACAGGTAAAGGTTTAAAAACAATTCTTGCTCATGCAGCTTTGAAGTAAGGGCAGATAGTTTGCTGTTCAAAACACTTGCATCCGTTTGAAATTGCTCAGGCGTTGCTAAAAGGATATCCAGCTTCTGCATGGCTGATAAAAGGATATCGCCAGCAGGTGCAATCATAGCTGAGATCTCCTTATCAGGTTTTGTCGGAAGGAACTTTGAGTTTCTGTATATAATATATAAATTTATTATTTTTAGCGCCTTGTTATAATCGTCAATAGCTGCATTGTACAAATCAATATCCTGATCTTCATAACCAATTCCAATCTTCATATTTATATACGCCAGCCTCACCTTTGCAAGTTCACTTTCAATTCCAGTAGCACGCATCCTTCGTGCTGTTTGCTGGTATTGTTGTAATTCGTCCATCACTAAAAATGCGGGTAAGGAGTCCAGGTAGGAATTTGGAGTACGCGTGCCTTCTGTTATTTTATTTAATCCATAGAACCGGGCAGGTGTAACTAATCCCGGCGTCAGTTGCCAGATGGGATCAAAGGGTAAATGGTCGTCAACAAATACTCCGGGACTGACGGCAAAAAAACGCGGTTCGCCGCTGTAACTTTCATCCCAGGTAGGATCGTACATCAGCCACTGGTTGTGAAGAAAAACCACCGACCAGGTGTGTCCACTTTTATTCACCCTTCTTCTGTCGGAGGTATAACCATCCACGACGTAACTACTGATTCCTGATTTGCGGCAGAGCTCAGAAAAAATTGCAGCGAAATTTTCACAGACGCCTTTCTTTCTTCTAAGGGCATCTCGTATCCGGGCCTGCGGATCCGGTCCGGCATTTATAGCATACATACTGTCACGATCGTAGCTAATATTATGCGTAACCCAATAATATGCCGCCCGAACCCTGTCTTCCGGCTGAACAAGATTAGTACTTAGGAAAGCCGCAATACCGCTGGTAGATGTCTCTTCAGACCGGGGTACCTGAGCGGCGGTAGTTTCTGCCAGTCTCACATTAGCGAGCTGGCTAAAAGCATTAGTAGCACACAGGAAGAATATCAGGAACCCCCAGTATTTCATGGCTCAAAAATATTAATTACTTTCTTCTCAGGAATGGCTTTAACTGGATCGCCGTTCTTTTTAACAATAGCTGCCTCTAACGCGGGCGCCGGGAATAGACATAAAAAAACCTTCCCACCCGGGAAGGCTTTCTTAGCCAAAGGGATTCTACATGGCAGGAGTTTCGTGGCTTGTAGAGCTTCCTGCAAAAATATTTTTAAGCTCGCCCGGTAAATTATCCATCAATTTTTTACCAGATTGTTTCAGGCCATCAGCAATTTTGCTTTTTTCGTCGGGTGTCATTTTGTTGTACTTGTAATAAGCTAAAGCTGCAAGGCCAGCTAAAAGAAGGGCACTTTTTTTCTGTATCATAATATTTTTTTTATTTTAACGAATAATAAATGATTAATAAAATATCGTACCAAATTTTTGCCAGCTTTATGACAGTGCTTAGCGGTCATTTCAAGTGAAGCGGATATTTCTTTGCCATGGGAACCGTACGGCAGGTTAAACAAAGCGGGAAGGATAAGAATACGTCCGGCGAGTAATGCCCAACCTGATACCGTAATAATTTTTTATAGGCACTGTATAGGAGGCATCACTAATCAAATGGTCACCATCAACTGGAACACAAACGGAGCGATACTCACGAACGGCTGATTCTCCGGAAGATTTTTATTAAGTCTCATAACTCGATTCTTGAATTTCCCTTTTGCCTAAAAACTTAATCCGCGCGCAGATCCTGACAGCCTGGTTTACCGTTTGTTTTTTATATCTGATCCCGCAAGTTCGAAGTGACGCGATCTTCAAATTAAAAAAAAGTGATTTCATTGCAGCCAGTTTTGCTGGTTAGTGTTTTGCAGATCTTTTGCAGAATAATGTCTCTGATGATCATAAGAGGGCAGCTATCGCTTCACACCGCTGCTACTGTAAATGCCTTGCTTTGAAAGATTATGACTATTCGTCCACGCGTTGTCGACTACAGACGAATTATCGGAACGTATCTCTTCTCCCCAACAACAACTACCCCAACACAATGAAGCCATTTGTTGGGACAATTCCAGCCGTAATGATCAAATTCTAAAGCAGTGCTTTAATAAAAATGGCAACATCCTCCAGTAAGAAAAGCATCCCGGGGGATAGAATCCTGCATGTAACATAACTTTGGCAACAATAATCCGGACAGGATTAAAGTACGATCTCCGTGCCATCCTCAGCAAAAAAATGGTAACCGCTTTGCTTACGCACGGTTGTTTTTATAGACTCATCAGCGGCAGATAACCGGCGTGAATAAGAAAGGGTCAAAAAACGATATAAGCAAATAGATAGCTAAATGTGAAAGCTTGCGGAGTGAGCATCTGCAAACTGGCTGCGGTAAAGGCGTTCTTAATGGATTGTTATTTTGAACGGTAAGGTTATACATGCTATAGTATGCTATTAAGCATCAGTCATGCCTGGCTATTCCTAAAAAAGATCGTCCTACTTCATTTCTTCAATAATAATATTACTGAAGATTGCTTCCTGTTCGGAAACCCATTTTGGAAGACCTGGAGTCATGATAATCCACTGACCATCTTTTACTTCCATGCTGAACATGATGCGGTTGCCTCTGTCATCGCTAACGTCAACTGAAAAAAAACCTTCATGTGTTGCATTCGATTTTCGAAAATTGAATTCCCTGAGTTGGCCATTAATCTTTATTAGCTTTGTAAATTGAATATTTTTTACAAAATCGAATTTCATAAGGTAATTTTCGCAACCTATATCAATAAACGTACTACAATTTGATAATGGGGAAAAACAACTTCTTCAAACACTCAAAGAAAAGTACAAATTAAGAGACAGGCACTTGAATGTTAATGAAACCAGCTAATTCTTTATTTCAGATTCATGAGCGTTAATAAAATGTAGTAATGTATTTAGAAAATATTTTAAAAAGGTAATTAAATTGCTTTGGTTGAATAATTATGGGATCATACGTTCCAATTTTCAGATAAGTTTAATATCCCCGAACAGTAAAAGAAATGCTTCTTCGGCTATTTTCTATTATCAATCGAAACAACAACTCACTTTCTTTCATTTGCTTTACATTTGCCCTCAACTCTTCAGCCAGTTTTTTGTTGTTCATCATCTAGAACGGCAAGTTGTAAGTTAGCAATGACTAG
>JANXYS010000482.1 GCA_025355935.1 Chitinophagales bacterium
TCGTTCAACTGCTTGTTATCAGAAAAAATAATTTCTTCGCTGTTGCCAGTCCACTCTTTTTTCCCCTCTACCATGTACAGGATATTGTCGCCAATTTCCATTACACTATTCATGTCGTGGGTGTTGATGACCGTGGTAATATTAAATTCTACCGTGAGCTCTTTAATGAGTTTGTCGATAACCATCGATGTTTTGGGATCGAGGCCCGAATTGGGCTCATCGCAAAAAAGGTATTTCGGATTTAAAACGATGGCGCGCGCAATACCTACCCGCTTTTTCATACCGCCGCTAATCTCCGCCGGGAATTTTTTATTGGCGTCTTTCAGGTTTACTCTTTCCAGTACTTCGTTTACACGCTTCCTTTTTACTGATGACGAATCGCGGGTAAACATATCAAGTGGAAACCTGATATTATTTTCCACGGTCATGCTGTCGAACAGGGCCGAACCCTGAAACAGCATCCCGATTTGCTGGCGCAGGAGCTTGCGGTCTTCTTCCGTCATATCCGTAAAACTTACCCCATCATAAATGATTTCGCCCTCGTCAGGCTCAAAAAGACCCACCAGACATTTTTGCAGCACCGTCTTCCCGCTTCCACTGGTGCCGATAATAAGATTGGTTTTGCCCGTCTCCATTACATGACTTACCCCGTCGAGCACTACTTTATCACCGAAACTTTTTTTGATATCTTTAAATTCAATCATGATCGTATTTTATAGAAGTCAGGTTATTTTTATAGTAAGGCAGCCGCCAGTATATAATCTGCTAGGAGGATAACGATACAACTTACTACCACCGATTTGGTACTGCTCCGGCCAATCTCCAGTGATCCGCCGGTTACGTAATAACCAAAATAGGCGGGAATACTGCTTATGAAAAAGGCAAAAGTGTAAGCCTTAATTAGCGAGAACGTTACATTGAAAGGCATGAAGTTTTGCATTAATCCCCTGTCGAATGTCTCGGTAGAAAGGATGCCGGATGCAGAACCCGCAAATCGCCCGCCATATATCCCTAATACCATTGCAAGCACTACCATCAATGGTATAGTAACCAACGCGGCTACTATCTTAGGCATGATCAGGTAGGTTTTGGTATTAATGCCCATGATCTCTAAGGCATCAATTTGCTCACTTACCCGCATATTTCCCAATTCACTGGCGATCTTGCTGCCGATTACACCCGCCAGTACAATACAAACCAGCGTAGGGGCAAACTCCAGGATAACAGTATCCCGTACAATCTGTGCAATTGTACTTCTCTGAATGAGTGGACTTACCAGCTGGTAAGCCGTTTGAACGGTACTTACCGCGCCCATAAACAAGGAGATGATACTTACTATTCCCAATGATCCTATCCCAATGTCGGCGCACTGGTGCATGAACTCCTTCCAGTATAGCTTGGCGTTTTCGGGTTTACTGAACATGCCCTTGAGCATCAACAGGTATTTTCCTAAATGCGTAAAAAAATTCATGCGGTTAAGTTATTTAAGTTCTGCGTTAATTACCATTATTATGCCGTAGTTTTTGCCGGCCGTTTCCACCATTTGCTCTTCCGCATCTCTTCCTGGGTGTTGGTTTTACTCTTGCCCTGGGCATCTACCACGGCAATAACAACCATATTATAAATACTCCGGATGCTGCTGCCTAATTGCAAAACGTGCACTGGTTTGTTTAAACCCAGCAATATAGGCCCGATACTATCGGCACCGCCAACCTCCTGCAATAGGTTATAGGCGATGTTCCCCGCTGCAAGATTGGGAAAAATAAGCGTATTTACATCACCATTTACTAATTCTGTGAATGGATAGTTTTCCTTTAGAATCTCTTTATTAAAAGCGAGTATGCCCTGCATTTCCCCATCACATACCAATTTAGGATCTTTTTGCTTTACTATTTCCCGGGCCCGGCGAACCAGGTTGGCTTCGGGCGAATCGCTGCTACCAAAATTTGAATAAGATAACATAGCAATCTTCGGAACGATATTAAATTGCTTTACTTCCTTCGCTACCAGGAGGGTTATCTCTGCCAGTTCCTCAGCTGTGGGGTTGAAGTTAACCGTAGTATCTGCCAAAAATAGCGGGCCGCGTTTGGTGAAAAGCAGGTACATCCCCGCAATCTTTTTAACTCCTGGCTCGGTACCTATGATCTGTAGTGCCGGCCGGATTGCATCGGGATAGTTGCGGCTGAGTCCGCTGATCATGCAGTCGGCAATGCCAGTTTCTACCATCATACAACCAAAATGATTTCTTTCCCGCATCACTTTGTACGACTCATACCTGTTCATTCCTTTTCGTTGCCGTTTCTCGAAGAACAGATCGCCAAATTGCTTACGCAATTCATCCGTATCGTCTGACTTTGGATCGATGATGGGTATGCTTTCCAGGTCAATGCTATGCGAGGCTGCAATCTTCTTAATTCTCTTTTCATCGCCCAGTAAGATCGGGTACCCAATTTTTTCATCCTGCACAAGTTGCGCAGCTTTTAACACCTTGGCATTTTCTGCATCGGCAAATACTACCCGCTTGGGATCACGGCGAGCCTTGTTGCCAATTACCCTGCTAAGCTGGTTATCCAGCCCCAGGCGCTTGTTGAGTTCGAGACTATACGCATCCCAATCGGTAATTTGCTGACGGGCTACCCCGCTTTCGATAGCAGCCTTAGCCACTGCAGGTGCTACGGTTGACAACAAGCGCGGATCTACTGGTTTCGGGATTATATAATTGGCACCGAAGGTGATATTCTGATCGTTGTATGCAAGGTTGACAATGTCAGGAACGGGGGTTTTTGCCAGTTCAGCTAACGCTTTTACAGCCGCGAGTTTCATGGCTTCGTTGATCTGCGTAGCCCTCACGTCGAGGGCACCACGAAAAATGTAAGGAAAGCCCAATACATTATTTACCTGGTTAGGATAATCGCTCCGGCCAGTGGCCATAATAAGGTCGCGACGAACGGCCACGGCCGCTTCATAGGTGATCTCGGGATCAGGGTTGGCCATCGCAAAAACGATAGGATTTTTTGCCATCGACTTCACCATCTCCGCCGATACAACATTGCCCACACTCAAGCCAAGGAAGACATCCGCATCTTTCATGGCTTTGTCGAGATTTGTATTGGAAAATTTTTCCTCGATGGTAAACTCCTGCTTCAATTCTTCTATATCTTTCCTGCCCTTATGTAGCACCCCGTCTTTATCAAATACAATAAAATTAGAAGGCTTTGCGCCAAGAGACACGTACAGTTTCATACAAGCCATGGCTGCAGCACCTGCGCCATTCACCACAAACTTTACTTTGTCAATTTTTTTCTTTTGTACCTCGAGGGCGTTGAGTAGCGCCGCAGCGGAGATGATGGCTGTACCGTGCTGGTCATCATGCATCACCGGGATATTACATTGCGCCCTGAGTTCCTGTTCAATGTAAAAGCATTCTGGTGCTTTAATATCTTCCAGGTTAATTCCTCCAAATGTAGGTTCGAGTGCTTTAACGATCTGCACAAACTTAACAGGATCTGTCTCGTTAATCTCGATGTCAAAGACATCTATATCCGCGAAAATTTTGAAGAGTACTCCTTTCCCTTCCATTACGGGTTTGCTGGCACCCGGACCAATATTTCCTAATCCTAAAACGGCGGTTCCATTTGTAATCACGCCTACCAGGTTCCCTTTCGCTGTGTACTTATAAATATCGTCAGGGTTTGCGGCAATTTCTTTGCAGGGTTCTGCAACACCGGGAGAGTATGCAAGAGAAAGATCGCGCTGTGTTTTTGCTTCTTTAGTCGGCACCACTTCTATCTTCCCAGGACGACCCTTTGAATGATATTCCAGCGCCTGCTGTTTTCTGAGTTCTTTTGACATATGAATGCTTTGATGAAGCAAAGTTCTGTACAGGATTGAACACCTGTGAGAACACAATTCTGAAGCGCAATTTACAGTATTTACGTCCAGCAATGCGGAATGCTTACGCCGGGCGGGCCTTAAAACTCCAGGTGATCGCGAAATCAGCGATGATGTTATTTTCTTTATCCCTGCCAACGGAGCGAACCGTAACACTGCACGACTTACCGGAGGCCATTGCCTCCCGCGTCATTTGATCAATCCGGCTGCCGTCCTCGCAAGTGAAGGTAGTAGTGCTTGTTGCCTTCTTCAAAAAATTACCCTCGATCTTTAACACTAGCATGGAGACCGCCGGCTGTTGCCCGTATACGGCAGCCATGGAGAGCACCCCCGTACTCATCTCTGCTGCCATCGAAAGGCAGGCGAAATAGGTGCTTCTGAATGGATTGGTTGAAAACCACTTATACGGCACAGTTACAACGCACTTCTCCTGGTCGGCGTATTGAACGCGCACGCCGCTGAAATAGGCACTCGGGAGTTTCGAGAGCATGAACAGGTGCATTTTAAAAGGGTGCCGCACCATCTCCAAAAACTTATTGTTCATGCTTTTTTTATAAATATAGAGGTTTTAGAGGTGTCATCTTCGGGTGACACCTCGAGGTGTCAACCTTTAAAGGTTGACACCTGTTCATTAGGCACCTATTTCGTTCCGTACATCATGGGATCGATGGCGTGCGGCGTCGACATCTCAAGTGAACTTGAGGTGTCGACTTTGGGTGTCACCTTGAGGTGTCAACCTTTAAAGGTTGACACCTGTTCATCGCGCACCTATTTCGTTCCGTACATCGCCGGATCAAGCGCATGCGGCGTCCACATTTCGAGGAACGAAAGCACTTTGTTTTTATCATATGACCCCTTGCCGTCTTCGAGGTATTCGCTGTTCTGCGTATTCAGACGGTTGCCTTTCTCATCCAAAATCACAAAGGTTGGAAAACCAAAGCGCTGCGGGTATCCAAGATTTGCCAGGGCCGCTTCATTTTTATTTTCCTTGCTGTAGTTAAGATGATACCAAATAAACCCCGACTTCATTACCGAATCAATCTGCGCATCTGCAACCGCGAATTTGGCGAATTTAATACACCAGCTACACCAGTTACCTCCAGCCTGAATCAACACAAATTTGTGCTGGGCTTTTGCCTGGCTCAGGGCAATTTTTAAATCCTTTTTTACATCCGCAGCGGGATGGTATAATTGACTGTCTTGTGCCCGCAGCAGGCTAACCGAAAGCAGCATCAAGAGGACGAGCAAATATTTTTTCATGTTGCGAAATTAAAGCATAGATAATAAAATGACAGTTTCATGCACATTTCTTCATGACCGTTCCTGTAAATTAACAAGGTGAATAATGGCAGAGATGCACCAACAATTTGCGCAGGCACCGAACTTTGTAAATTGTCCCGATTTTAGCGTTAAAGTACCTGATGGCGAAGCAGATCATCGAAATCTTCGCGGTTACGGATGAGCGTTACCTCTCCATCTTTCAACATTACCTCAGCGGGTTTCAGACGGGAATTAAAATTGGAGGACATTTCAAAACCATAGGCCCCGGCATTATAAAACACCAGCAGGTCACCTTCCCGTACCTCCTGCAGCGTACGATTCCAGGCGAACGTGTCGGTTTCACAAATATTACCAACTACCGCGTATGATTGTGAGTCACCGCCCGGGTTACTGATATTCTCTATCCGGTGATACGAATCATAAAACATCGGCCGGATAAGGTGGTTGAACCCGCTGTTCACGCTGGCAAAATTAGCAGCGCCCGTTTGTTTCATTACGTTCACCTGCGTAATAAAATAGCCGCATTCACTTACCAGGAACTTACCTGGCTCAAACCAGATTTGCAGCGGCTTGCCATTAGGGTTAGGGTGTTCGGCGAAGGCCTCTAGCACTTTCATTCCGAGTAACGGTATATCGGTTTCCTCGTCATCTTTTTTGTAAGGTACTTTCATACCGCCACCCAAATCGATAATCTCAAGCTCTTTGAAAAAAGGTATCTGGTCGAAAAGGATTTCAATACCCTTTAAAAATACATCCACGTCCCTGATGTCGCTGCCGGTATGGATATGAAGAGCCTGAACAAAGAGATCATATCTATCTACAAGAGCGAGAATTTTATCAAGCTGGTTGACTGATATGCCGAATTTGCTTTTCTCGTGACCAGTGGAAATTTTAAGGTTTCCTCCTGCCATGATATTCGGCCGCAGGCGGATACCTACCGGGTAGGAATGTCCGAACTTCTTACCAAACTTTTCCAGGTTACTAAGGCTATCAATATTTATATGAACACCCATACTTTGAGCTTCTTCGATCTCTGCAAAATCAATCCCATTGGAGGTATATAATATTTCGGAAGGCAAGAACCCTGCGACAACGGCTAGCTTTACTTCATTGATCGAACTGCAGTCGACCCCCGCACCTAATGATCTTATATGCCTGAGAATATTTACATTGGTAAGTGCCTTACATGCATAAAAAAAACGTACGTCCCCGCCATTAAATGCATTGGTAAGGCGTTGATATTGCGAGGTGATTTTATTGCAGTCATATACATACACGGGCGTGCCGAAGTCGCTGGCTATCTTGCTAAGTGTTGCGTGGCTGATGCTGTCCATACCGGTATAATAATTTATTGATAATGCATTAAAAAAAGGCATCAAAAAATCAATGCCTTCAAGGAACGTAAATATTATCGTTTACTAAGGCTGATTGGGAAGGCTTGCAGCATCGGGGCGCGGCTTTTCTTCTATTGCCTTATCCGTAGACGCCTGTTCCTCTGCAATAATTTCTTCCACTTCCATCGTCGGCAAATCATTTTCGTTGATTCCATCGGTAGATTCGTCGTCTAATATCTCTTCCTGGCTGGCCAGATCATTCACGGCCACTATCTCTGCCTCGCTTATTAAAATGTCGGCTTCATCAAAATTGTTCGATCCGGACAACTCATTAACAACTTCAATCGAGGTATCATTTTCATCCTCACTTGCCGATAAACTCTTAACTGATGTTGCCTTAATATATTCTTCCATCATCACCTCGCTGATTTTTGGAAGTTCATCAGCGCTGTTAATACCGAAGTAATCCATAAAAGATTTTGAAGTGCCGTAAATCAGCGGCTTCCCTACTGCATCCTCGTTACGCCCTGAAATGATCACAAGATCTTTTTCAAGTAGTTTCTGAACTGCATAGTCGCAATTCACCCCACGGATCGACTCAATCTCACTTTTTGTGATTGGCTGTTTGTAAGCAATAATGGCCAGGGTTTCCAGCGATGCAGTGGATAATCGTTTGATAAATTTATCCCCGTTAATAAGAGCCACCGTTTTATGATAAGCAGGTTTTGTGAGAAATTGCCATCCACCTCCGCTCTGCTTTAATTCGAACGCGTAAAATTCGGAATCATATTTTTCTTTGATTCCCTCAATGGCAGTTTCTACCTGGTCGAGACTGGCCCTGTCTTCAATAAAACCCAATGCCGTATTTATAAGCTCTGTAATTTCTACAGAGATTAAAGGCTTGTCACTCGCAAAAATGAGTGCTTCAATGTGTGGGATTATTAAAGAAATTTCCATGTTATAATTGAGTGCCGTGCTTACCGGCTGGCATTAGTATTAATGGCCTTTAAAGGAAATTGTGCCTGCGGTTAAAAATGAAGGGATGTCGTTATCCCTGCAATGCTGCTGCACCACTAACGATCTCCGTAAGTTCAGTAGTAATGGCTGCCTGGCGCGCCCTGTTATAACTTATCTTAAGAGATTTCAATAACTCGTTCGCGTTATCGCTTGCTTTATCCATGGCAGTCATGCGCGCACCATGCTCACTGGCATTTCCATCAAGTACTGCTTTATATAGTTGAGTATTTAATATTTTAGGCATCAGCTCGGCTATCAGGATTTCCTTGTTTGGCTCGAAAATGAAGTCCGACTTTTTCTTTCCTGCAACTTCTGCAACTTTCCGCACGGGTAGAAACGACTCGGCGATATAAATTTGGGATCCGGCATTCTTGAATTCACTATAAACAACTTCAACGGCATCTACTTCTTTCCTTTCGAAGGCATCCATTGCATACTTTGCTGCAGACTGCACTCTTTCGAAACTAAGTCCTGTAAATAAATCCCAGTATGCATCCACTACTTTATACCCGTTTTTCAGAAAATGTTCGTAGCCCTTTTTACCGATAGGCAAAACTTCTACATTACCCGATTTAAACTGCTTCGAATATTTATCGCTGATTAGCTGCTTGGTAAGTTTAATGAGATTACTGTTATAACCCCCGCAAAGTCCGCGATCACTTGTAACCAGCAGGATAAGGACCTTTTCAACCGGGCGTTCGGTAGCCAACGCAACGGATACCTCTCCATCGCTGGTACTAACAATATTGCTCAGTAATTCCTGCAATTTTTGAGCATACGGGCGCATTTGCGTAATGGCATCCTGGGCCCTGCGTAGCTTGGCAGCACTAACCATTTTCATGGCCTTAGTAATCTGCTGGGTACTCTGAACACTTTTTATCCGGTTTCTTACCTCTTTTAATGCACCACTCATTTGATGTATAATTAATATTTGGTGTGCAAAAGTAAGGCAAAAAGATTGAAAATTTACGTCAAAAGCGAACTCATGGCTTTTGTGGAAAAGCTGGCAGGGTTGCAATCTTCGCCCGTTTTTAAGGTAATGCATGCCTGCCATTGATCGTAGTTCGTGCCTGTTGAGCCGAAAAAGAAAAGTGAAATGAAAATTTCCCACAATACTTCTTTGTACCTTTGCAAGCCTGTCAATTTGGCTAATCTTTTTACATAGCACCATATTTGACCGCGAAAAGATATTTTAAAGAAATACATTATACATTATTACAATTATAAAAATTTATGATCGGGATCATTTCTAAAATGTTCGGCGGAAACAAGAGCGAAAAGGATGTTAAGCAGATTTTGCCGCTGGTAGATAAAACCAACCAGTTTTTTGCTACCTACCAATCCCTCAGCAACGACGAGTTACGTGGAAAAACAGTCGAATTTAAAGACAGAATTAAATCACACCTGTTGCAGGTAGATGCAGACATCGAGGAGAGAAAAAATGCGGCAGAAGCACTTCCTGTTGCGGAAATCAGCGGCCGGGATAATATTTATAAGGAAGTTGATGATTTAAAAAAGCACCGGGATACCTTAATTGAAGAAATTTTAAAGGAGCTTCTTCCAGAAGCCTTTGCTGTAGTGAAAGAAACAGCCAGGAGGTTCAAAGAGAACGAACAACTGGAGACAACTGCTACAGACCTGGATCGTGAACTTGCAGCCCAAAAAGATAACATCATTATACAAGGCGACAAGTCGATTTTCAAAAACACCTGGACCGCTGCCGGAGGGTTGGTTACCTGGAATATGCTGCATTATGATGTTCAATTGATTGGCGGCGCTGTTTTACATTCCGGCCGTATTGCCGAGATGGCAACTGGTGAGGGTAAAACCCTGGTGAGTACACTCCCTTCTTATCTTAATGCACTTGCCGGTGAAGGCGTACATATAGTAACCGTAAACGACTACCTGGCCCGCCGGGATAGTGAATGGAATGGCCCGATCTTCGAATGGCTCGGCCTGAGGGTTGATTGCATTGATAAGCACGAACCCAACAGTGATGCCCGCCGGAATGCCTATAATGCAGATATCGTTTACGGAACAAATAATGAGTTTGGTTTCGATTACCTGCGAGATAACATGGTTCACTCTCCGGACGAAATGGTGCAGCGTAAACATCATTTTGCGATGGTGGATGAGGTTGATAGTGTACTGATCGATGATGCCCGTACGCCGTTAATTATAAGTGGCCCCATTGGCCATAGTGACAATACCCAGCAATTCTTCGACCTGAAGCCACGCATTGAAAAGCTCGTGGACGCACAAAGAAAAGCGGTGAACACTTATCTTATCGAAGCAAAGAAAAAAATCGCTGATGGTAACGATGATCCAAAAGATGGCGGCCTCGCGCTTATGCGTGCTCACCGCGGGTTACCGAAAAACGGTGCACTCATTAAATTTCTAAGTGAGCCTGGCATCCGGGTTAAACTTCAAAAAAGTGAAAATTATTATATAGCAGATCAGCAGAAAGAAATGCCTAAAGTTGACGCTGAATTATATTTCAGTATTGATGAGAAAAATAACCAGGTTGAATTAACGGATAATGGAATTTCGTTGATCACCCGAAATGGTGAGGACCCTGAATTTTTCATATTACCTGATATCGCCATTAAGCTGTCTGATATCGATAAAACTGACCTTGACGCGGAAGAGAAATTACAGCGGAAAGAAAACCTGATGAATGAATATTCATCTAAGGCAGAGCGTATTCACATTGCGCAGCAATTATTAAAAGCTTATACTTTATTTGATAAGGATATCGAATACGTGGTGATGGATGAGGCTGTGAAGATTGTTGATGAACAAACAGGACGTATCCTTGATGGCCGAAGGTATTCTGATGGATTACACCAGGCAATTGAAGCGAAAGAAAATGTGAAAATTGAAGCCTCCACTCAAACATACGCCACCGTTACCCTGCAAAACTATTTCCGGATGTATCATAAGCTGGCCGGTATGACGGGTACGGCTGAAACAGAAGCCGCTGAGCTTTGGAGTATTTACAAACTCGATGTGGTGTCTATTCCAACCAACGTCAAGGCGATCAGGAAAGATGAGCAGGATTTAGTATTTAAAACCAAGCGTGAAAAGTATAAGGCGGTTATTGATGAGGTTGAAAAAATGCGGCAGGCAGGCCGACCAACCCTTGTTGGCACCACATCGGTGGAGGTAAGTGAATTGCTTAGTAGGATGCTCAAACAAAAAACCATTCCTCATAACGTACTGAATGCGAAACAACATAGCCGGGAGGCGCAGGTTGTTGCAGAAGCCGGTCTTGCAGGGGCAGTTACCATTGCTACGAATATGGCGGGACGAGGAACGGATATTAAACTCGGGCCCGGGGTTAAGGATGCAGGCGGATTAGCAATTATCGGTACTGAAAGGCACGAGAGCCGGAGGGTAGACAGGCAGCTGCGTGGTCGTGCCGGCAGGCAGGGAGATCCTGGTACTTCAAGCTTTTTCGTAGCCCTGGAAGATGACCTGATGAGGATGTTCGGAAGCGAACGAATTGCGGGACTAATGGATAGGATGGGTTACAAGGAAGGGGAAGTGATTCAGCATAGCATGATCAGCAAATCAATCGAACGGGCCCAGAAGAAAGTAGAGGAAAACAATTTTGGTACACGGAAACGTTTGCTTGAGTATGATGATGTAATGAATAAACAGCGGAATGTGGTTTACGGCAAACGTAACCATGCGTTGTTTGGTGAAAGGCTCGCGCTGGATCTTGATAATGCATTTTACTCAGTTGCGGAAGGCCTTATCAATTCATTTAAAGAAGCAAATGATCATGAAGGTTTTAAACTGGGTGCTATCATGAGCTTCGGGATCGATACGCAAATTTCTGCGGAAGAATTAAATAAAGGGAATTTCGCTACCCTTACTGAACAATTATACAACGAGGCGATTAACCATTACAGTAAAAAGAAAGAAGCAATCGGGGTTCAAACCCTACCGATTATTGGCAACATTCGAAAAGAACAGGGTAATCATATTGAGAATGTTGCTGTACCATTCACGGACGGGAAACGCGGTATCCAGGCTCTTGCGAATCTTGATAAATACCTGTCGACAAATGGTGCTGAGCTTGGTAACGCGCTCGAGCGCAGTATAACACTCTCGTTAATTGATGATGCCTGGAAAGAACACCTTCGCGCAATGGATGACCTAAGGCATAGTGTGCAGACTGCAGGGTATGAACAAAAAGATCCGTTAGTTATTTATAAAATCGAAGCGTTCCAGGCGTTTAAGCAAATGGACGATGAGGTGAACAAGGATATAGTCGGGTTTCTTAGTCATGCCGGAATTCCTATGGAAGAAAATAACAGCAAAAGAATCCAGGAGGGTCGGGAGAGAAAAACTGATATGAGCCGAATGAATGTAAACAAAGCAGAAATAGATGCTGCCGGCCAGGATTATGCTGCCAATGAAAATGATTATTTTGATCCATCAGGCCCCGTAAAACAGGAACCCATCAGGGCTCAACCTAAGATTGGGAGAAACGATGCGTGTCCGTGCGGAAGCGGGAAAAAATATAAGAACTGCCACGGGCAGGGAGCTTAAGAACCTTTACTCGTTATGGTGCTTTCTTGCCATCGGCAGAATGTGTCGGTAAGATATGATTCATCATCCATACCGTTCCATCGGCACGGCGTGTGGGTATTTGCTGAATTGGACATTATCACAAACAATCACGGCATCT
>JANXYS010000541.1 GCA_025355935.1 Chitinophagales bacterium
CAAGCTTATCGCCATTTTTACTGATGTGCTCGGCCATCTCTTTGGCATCATCGGAAACATCGTCCCATTTTTTCTTCTTGTCGCCGGTGAGGGAGTTCTTATCCATTTTTCCCATTGATTCTACAAAAGCCTGACCGGCAGTAGACGCGTCTTTACCATTGTCATTCGCCAGGGCATTTTTCATCTGTAAGTATTGGGTTACCATCTCCTTCATTGATCCTTCAACTTTAGAGTCGCCGGTACCCGGAGATTGTGTGGACGGATCGTTATTTACAGTTGTGTCCTCTTTTGTTTCTTTTTTCTCGCTGGTATTGGTTGCACTGTTGCAGGCCGTTGCGGTCATTGCAATTATTGCAGAAGCAAAAATTAATTTTTTCATTTTAAATTTTTTAAATTAGTAAATAGTGATGCGATTATTTTATTGTTTCTTCCACTTTCCCGCAAGTGAGCATTGCAGTGCCGAAGTAAGGGTTCTTTATAGTGGAAACACTGCTCAACCAATGCGCTTTTTGCATTGGGCAATAAGCATAATAGATGGGCTCATCTGTTAACTTAACCGCTTTTGCCAGGCTGTACATGTTTGCAGATAGGGCGACAAAATGTTCTCTTTGGTGCTTGATATCTTTACTCTTTGATATCTCATTGGCATCAGCTGACAGAACCATATGTGCAGCTTCGTTATTAGTCCTGGTATCGGAGCTGTCCAGCGTTTTTAAAAACTCAGCAGCTTTTAAGGAAGTTGTATTAGCATTACCTGTTACAAGAGCATTCTTGATATCGTAATACGATTGGAGTAGTAGTGTGTTTGAATTGGTCTGCGCAAAACTATGCTGCATAAATAGGGTTACAAGGATGCCAACCAGTAAGGATGTTCTTTTCATTTCAATTTATTTAATGTTTAATAGATAATTACGTGCATGGACATAGTTATGCCCTGCCGTACTTATTAAACAGTAAATTAAATCTGGAAGCTTTGTATGGCTATACGAATGTCCGTAATAGGAGGATGGTAACTTCGGACATAATATTTGATACCAGTATCAACATATGAGGTGTAGGAAATACTTATATCATAGAACGAGGCAAGAAAACTCGTAAAAAATACCGGGCTGACGGATAGATAAGGATGTGATGCAATTTTGTCTACCTCGTTAAATTTAATTACTTTATCGTTGCAGCAATTGTTTTTACTTTCTTCGTTATGATGATCAGCTTCAGCTTCGTCGTGAGGTTTTACTTCATCATGATGAATATGCTGTTTACCATCATTATGGGTATGAACTACCCCTGCAGATACTTCTTCGTCAGTATGATGATTCACATTAAAACCCATATTAATACCGATAGCACAGGCAAAACCCAGAACTGTATTCAGTGAAAAGACAACTAGTAAAAGTGCCGCCCTAATTTGTATGGATGTTATTATTTTCATTAATCTCTGCAAAAGTACCTTATAATGAGTGATATGAGTCGCAACTATTATACCAACGTCCAACTATAACTTGATGCTTCTCAATCGAAGGGAATTTAAAATTACGGAAACCGAACTAAAACTCATCGCCAATGCCGCAATCATTGGTGACAATAATATCCCAAAAATGGGATATAGGAGACCTGCAGCTATTGGAATACCGAGTACATTATACATGAAGGCAAAGCCCAGATTCTGATGAATATTCTTCATCACTTCCTTACTCAGCTTCTTAGCTTTTACAATTCCCTGCAAATCTCCCTTTACCAGGGTTATAGCCGCGCTTTCAATGGCTACATCCGTGCCAGTACCCATTGCAATACCCACGTTCGCCTGGGCTAATGCTGGCGAATCGTTAATGCCATCGCCCGCCATGGCCACTTTTTTACCTTCACCCTGTAATTTTTTGATCTCATTTAATTTATCTTCAGGAAGGTACTCGGCCTTAAAACCTGATAAATGCAATTCGTCTGCAACGGCCTTTGCCGTCCCTGCATTATCGCCGGTCAGCATGATGATGTGTATGTTATCTTTTAGCAATGCGTCGATTGCATTCTTACTTGTTTCTTTTATTTTATCAGTAATCGTAATATATCCCACTGCAGAATTATCCACTGAAATATACGAAACCGTTTTGCCGGCCGTTTGCTCTTTTGTTACTTTTTCTTCAAGTTTTGCAGATATTGTTGAATGGATGTCTTCCATTAACTTCTTATTTCCCAAAGCTATTTTTTTGCCGTTTACGGTTCCAGTTACACCTTTTCCTGCAACTGCCGCAAAGTCTGCTACATCAATAAAAGAAATATTTCGTTCCCTGCCATATTTTACAATGGCTTCTGCCAGGGGGTGCTCGCTGTATTTGTTCAGGGAAGCAACCTGCTGTAATACCTCATCCACATCAATACCATCTTCTGTAATCACTTTTTCAACGGACGGTTTCCCTTCAGTCAGTGTTCCCGTTTTGTCAACGATCAGGGTATCGATCTTATTCATGTTTTCAAGTGCCTCCGCATTTTTAATTAATACGCCATTTTGTGCCCCCTTCCCAACGCCTACCATTACTGACATGGGCGTTGCCAAACCTAATGCGCACGGGCATGCTATTATTAAAACTGCAATCGCATTTACAAAGGCATAAACATATTTTGGCTCAGGACCAAAAACTACCCATACAATAAAAGTTAGAATAGAAATTATTACAACTACCGGGACAAAATATTTAGAAATCTTATCTGTTAGTTTTTGAATAGGGGCCTTGGAACGGCTGGCATCGTTCACCATTTTTATAATGTGAGAAAG
>JANXYS010000017.1 GCA_025355935.1 Chitinophagales bacterium
ATAATTAAAACAGATTTAATGGAGTTGTTTTTGGGCATGTGTTCTATTGCCTTTTATGCGGCGTGCAAAACTACTTGTAAAAAAGAAAGTTTACAAATCCCATTCAGGATTATTTAGTACGGGAAATGTTCAGTAAATGAGTATGTATAAAACGATCCACGGGTCTAAACCGGGTATCGATGATTTTTTTTGTTTTCCCCCAAGTAAGGATTAACAGCTAATGGAGTTCTAATAATAAAATGAATATTATCTTTATCAAATTGGCGTCTACACATTAAGTTAGCTGGTAGTACAAATTATATTACATGAGTCTACGATCAATACTACCCGGATTAAGTTTATTTTTTTGCATCAGTACGGCCTTCGGCCAATTTTTTCCAGAAAAGCATTATCCTCAAAATTATTTTAGCTGGCCTGTCAATGCTAAAATCGGCCTGGCAGCAAACTTTGGGGAGTTACGTCCCAATCACTTTCATATGGGGCTTGATTGCCGAACAGATCAAAAGGAAAACTGCGCGGTCCTTGCAGCGGCAGACGGTTACATAGCAAAAATAAAAATCGAACCCTTTGGCTTTGGAAGATGCTTGTATATTAATCATCCAAATGGGTTTACGACATTATATGCACATCTAAATGATTTTAATCCTGCCATTGAAAAATATATTACAGACCAGCAGTATAAATTACAATCCTGGGCAGTTTTTATTGATGTTCCTGCGGGAGTACTTAAGGTAAGCAAGGGCGACTTTATAGCTCTTAGCGGCAATACAGGTGGCTCGCAAGGGCCGCACCTTCATTTTGAGATAAGGGAAACCGAAAGCGACAAGGTCTTAAACCCATTGCTGTTTGGATTTCCACTTCAGGATAATATATCGCCGGATATTTTACGCCTGGCCGTTTATGATCGACGCGTCAGCACCTATGAGCAAACACCGAAAATTTATTCTTTAAGAAAAACTAATGGGATATATACAGTCGCCGGGGGAAAAATTGTGACTAATAGTAACCAGGTAAGCTTTGCAATAACCGCTTATGACCGCTATACAGGTTCTACGAATCAGAATGGAATATATGAAGCCGTGTTATACGATAATGTGTTACCGGTAGAAGGGTTTGAGATCGATCATATTGGTTACGACGAGACGCGTTACCTGAACGGTCACATTGATTATAAGACAAGAAGCAATGGTGGCCCGTGGTTACAGCATTTGTCAAAACTCCCCGGCTACAACAATAGCATTTATAAAACCACTGCTTCCAATGGCATTATAAATCTTGATACTGGTATTATCAAGCACCTGTCCATACAAGTGAAGGATGCAAATGGCAACAAGTCAGAACTGTCCTTTTCCGTTGAGGCGAAAAATATTCAACCCATAGCGGAGGAATTCGGAAAATCACCCCTTTTGTTTAAGCCAGGAGTTATAAACATTTTCGATAATAATGAAGTTCAATTTTATCTGCCCGAAAATGCACTGTACGATTATGTACATTTTCGATACACAAAGCTGGCAGGAGCAAGCGGCAATTCTATTTACCAGTTGTTAAGCGGGCAGGTTCCACTTCAAACTTATTTTCCTGTGAAGATTAAAGGTGATTTTAATACAGAGGATAGCTCAAAAATAGTTATGGAAAGAGCCTATGGGAGCAAGAAGGATTATAAAAAAGCCGTTTTTGAAACAGGTTGGTACAAAGCATCATTTAAGGAATTTGGAAATTTTCAATTAATGATTGACAAGATCCCGCCAGTATTAAGCAGTCGTAGCCTTGTGAATAACATGAATGCATCCGGGCTAAAAAACATTGTTTTCACAGTCGTTGATAACACTGAAGAGCTCAATAGTTTTACCGCATTACTTGATGGTAAATGGCTCCGTTTCAGCAATGATAAGGGTAGAAATTTTATTTATCGATTTGACGAACATTGTACTGCAGGCCCGCATGAATTAAAGATAAGGGTAGAAGACCAGGTAGGAAATGTAACAGAACGGGCATATAAATTTACGCGATAACATAAATACTGCTGATGACTCATTTAAAAGAAGGAGACGACGCACCCGATTTCGCGGGCATTGACCAGGAAGGAAAGCTTTTTTCATTGAGAGATCTGAAAGGAAAGAAGGTTGTCCTTTATTTTTATCCTGCAGACATGACGGAAACCTGCACTATCCAGGCATGCAATCTGCGTGATAAAAATGTCGAACTGAAAAAAGCTGGATTTGAAATTATAGGTGTAAGCCCGGACAGTAGCAAAAAGCATAAAAAGTTTCAGGAGAAGTATAGTCTTCCCTTTCACCTGCTCGAAGATCCTGAACACAAAATTATCGACAAATATAGTGTTTGGGGCGAAAAGAAATTGTATGGCCGAAGCTACCTGGGACTCCAACGCACAACTTTTGTGATTGATACAAAAGGGGTCATTAGACTTATATTCACCAAGCCTAAAAGTAAGGTACATGCCGAAGAAATCCTTGAGGCCTGGAAAAACCAACAGGAATTTTAAAATTATAACTGCATATTCCATTGAGTCTATCGTATTACATAAAAGAAAATTCATTGTTGGCTGCAATCGCAGCTCGCAAATTAAAGTCACACAAAATGGCCATGGTGATCGGAAAAACCATTCACTTGCATAGAACGTCCAGGGAGGAATTTGAGAAGGATTCAAGGTGGCTAAAACATGAACTTTGTCATGTTCGCCAGTTCCGGGAGCATGGCCTAATTCAATTTATTATAAAATATCTTTACGAAAGTTTTAGGCACGGGTATCGCAATAACAAATACGAACTGGAGGCTAACGCCGCGGAAAGACTTGAATAAAGTGAAGACCTATGAGCAACAACCTACTTTACCGAAGCAGTCAACTTATTTGTATATGCCTGCTTGTCACAGTAAGACTTTTTGGGCAGGAAGCTACGTTTAACAAAACCTATAGTGACTTTATAGCAGTCGATCAAAAAAACGAAACTGCCACAACTTTTATAATAGTGTTCCGCGATGCTAAGCAGCGGTCATCACTTTCGATCCATGCACGGATTCTGCGCCAGCTTAATGATTCTGTCTTTATAATTAAGGACGAGTATGGAGAGATTAAATCCGGGTTAACATTACCGGCTAATAATAATTGGAAGCTTTCCCCCGGATTGTTATACAAATTAAAGTATGGAAGGGACATATTCCCTCTTGACCTCGTTGTAAATTCCGATACTTTGGAAAAGGCTAAATCCGTTGTTCAGGGAAAATCCGTTATAATTCCTCACACTCAAAGCAGACTTATAAAAAACATATCGCTCCATAGTTTTGCAAAAATATTGTCTGATGAGAATACTTCATTTATCAGCGAATACCAGAAATCGCCAAAAGAAGAACTCCAGATAAACAACCTGGATTTAAGTGCCAACCGGGTAAATCTTTTGCATGCTAACTACCCCGCGTATAGAGGTGAGGGACTTGTTGTTTCAATAAAAGAAAATAAACCAGATTCGACAGATATCGACTTAAAAGGAAGATACCTTTCAAATCCTATCGCTTCATCTGAGGTAAGTCCGCATGCAACTATTATGGCTACTATGGCTGCCGGGGCGGGCAACAGTTATTACCTTGGCAGGGGCGTAGCCTGGTCTGCCGGGATTACTTCCTCTAACTTCACCAACCTTTTTCCTGATACTGATCTTCAATACCGGCAATTTCGAGTGTCTGTTCAAAACCACTCATACGGGGTAGGCATTGAAAATTTTTACGGGGCTGACGCGGCCGCATTTGATGAAAGCGCCATTAGAAACGATTCATTACTTTTTGTTTTCTCCGCCGGAAACTCCGGGACACAGACCTCTACTGCCGGAAATTACAGCGGGCTGGCGGGGTTTGCAAGTCTTACAGGAAGTTTTAAAATGGCTAAGAATATTCTTACAGTGGGGGCAACCGATTCGTTTGCGGTAGTTCCTCCTCAAAGTTCGAAAGGCCCGGCCTTTGATGGCAGGTTAAAACCCGAGCTTGTTGCATATGGTGAAGATGGAAGCTCCGGCGCCGCTGCACTGATATCAGGTACTGCTATCATTTTACAAGATGCTTACAAAAAGTTGCATGGAAATACGTTGCCGCCATCCGACCTAGTTAAGGCCCTTCTTTTAAATACATGTGATGATACGGATCGGCCAGGGATTGATTTCAATTCGGGATATGGCGCATTAAATGCCAACAACGCCGTGAAGGAAATGCTTCGCGGAAATTATATTTTAAACAGTATTACTAGTAATTCTGTATCGGGTTTTCCG
>JANXYS010000031.1 GCA_025355935.1 Chitinophagales bacterium
GCTTACATACATGTCATCATTGCTGAACATAAAGTGCAAACCATACCGGATATTCATTACCGATGTATTGCGCCAGATAATAGAATTTTTCACAAACTCAAAATAAATGCCATCCCGGTGGCCTGTAATTTTGTTATTGATAATTCGCATACTGTCGCTCTTCCAACAATGGATTCCATTGCCGCTTTGCTGCTCTTCTATACTATTTGCGGTGAGCTGATTATTTTCAATGATACAGTTAACCCCATTTTGGGTGTAGATGCCAAAAAAAGTATCTACCAGGATATTGTTTCTTATGATAACATCCCGACTGTCGTATATCTTTATTCCACTCAGATCTTCGAGGCTTGATACTCCGGAATGAACTATCCTAAACCCATTTACCACAACGCCATCAGCCCTTATGGAGACAATTTCATATTTTCTTTCGCCATCTAAAACCGGATAATTTATGCCTATGAGTACAATCTTTTTTGTAATAACTAAATTTTTCTCCCGGTAATTTCCAGGATCAACAAGTACTGTATCTCCCGCCACCGCATCATGCACGCCGGTAGTTATAGTTTTATACTTTTGGCCGGCTCCAACAACTATCGTTTTTGCCTCTGATATACGATAGAAAAGAAGAAATAATATAAGTATAACGAGTTTCATTTCTGCATATCCTCCCAGGAAATCTTGTTACCAATAAATTGTGGTAGTAAAGCAACCAGGCTGTCTTCACTGGTAAAAGCCGCTATGTTTCCGTTCATAGGGCTTTTTAGATTTGGGCTTTGTAAGAAATGCGCGTGGTCGACATTTATCAGTTCATGTGGACGGTCGAAATTGGTAAAATAAACTGCTGAAATTTGTTCCGTCGCAACCTTCTTCGAATTTAAAAAGGCTAAGATGCAATGCGCATCATCGAATTTATATATTTTGCTTTTTTTAGTAACTATTTCAGCACCAAACCTGCTATCACTAATGGTCATCTTACAAAAATCGCAATTGTCCTTTCCAATACGAAGTGGATTGGGCGCGCTACTACAACCAGTAAGCAATAGCGTAAGTAAGGTAGTCAATGTTACAATTACAGGCGCTTGGTTTACTACTAAAACTTTTTTCTTTCTCCACTCCAGTATTGTGCAGCCTAGCAGTAAAATTCCTGCAGCAACAAAAATCCATCCACCGATCGCGGGTATAGAATATGCTCCAAAATTTAATAACTGTTTAAAGCCGATTAATGGCGGCTGATACGCCATCCCCGGGACGATGATCGCTGCCGCAGGATTTAAATGATGCCCATAATCGTATTCCCATCTCCAAAAATCTATCACTGCCAAAATTCCAAATGCCACAAAAAGTATACATAAAATAGTCATCCATTTTCTTTTTGCTACAAAACCTACAATAATGAAAAGGACAGAAAAGGAAACAATAATAGCGGGTAATATTTTAAATTCAGGAAAATCATCTGCATGGAGGGATTTCATCCCGATGTAATGATTGAGTCCATTTATAATACTCACGTCCCCGGTTAGCTTGCTGGCATAAATAAAAAGTTTTAAACCTTCGGGGTATTGTGGCGCCTGTAGGTCTATACGCCAGATGGGCGTAAATAACACACCTAGTAAAGCGAGGCCGCAAACAACAAGTAGTATTCGCGTTGCAGCGGAAATATTATTATTTTTCATACAATTATGTAAAATAAAGAGAGCTACAAATGTGCAGCAGCTTGCGCTGATGCAGTTTTCATAGCTCGCTTTGGTATAAATTATTTTGCGGGTATACTGTCAGACTTTGGTTGATTAGTACCAGTGCTGAAACTTATAGGTACAGTACTGCCAGCAGGAGAAACCCGCGCATACCCAGACATTTCCTGATGCAATGCACTGCAAAAATCGGTGCAATAAAAAGGAATTATTCCAACCCTGTCGGGCACCCACTTCAACGTGGTGGTTTCTCCAGGCATAATTAGAAGTTCGCCCGTTGCCGCACCCTTAATCGCGAAGCCGTGCGGAACATCCCAATCCTGTTCTATATTAGTTACATGAAAATATACCTCATCACCTAGTTTGATTCCTTCAATATTATCCGGTGTAAGGTGAGAGCGGATTGCCGTCATATAAACATGGACTTTGTTGCCTTCCCTGACAACTTTGGTAGTTGCTTCTCCTTTTGACACATATGAGTTGCTGTTATCTTCGATCTTAAAGAACTTTACTGATTTGTCGCGGATGAGACTTGCCGCCACTGCCTGGGCATAATGAGGTTCGCCAATGGTAGGGTAGTCAAGTATAAGTTGCATTTTATCGCCACTTATATCAAACAGTTGTGCACTTTGCGCCAACTCAGGGCCGGTTGGAAGAAACCGGTCTTTAGTGATTTTATTATAAGCAACTAAATATTTTCCTGTTGGTTTCTTTGAATCTCCACCGGGTATCATTAAATGGCCGGGAGAGTAATAGGTAGGTACTCTATCTAGTACTTTTAGGTCTTTAACACTCCATTTAACTACCTAACTGGAAACAAACATAGTAGTATAAGCGTTGCCTTTATCATCAAATTCTGTATGTAACGGGCCCAATCCTGGCTTCTTTACTTCGCCGTATAAAGCGGCATCATATTTTATTACCGGGATTCCTTCGTATTCCCCGTCAAATGCTTTGGCCGCGATAGCTTTTTGAATTTTATCAAAACTGAACACAGGGATCAAAGCGGCCAATTTCCCACTACCTACAATATATTCTCCTGTTGGGTTAACATCACAGCCGTGTGGTGATTTAGGGCATGGAATGAAATAAACCAATCCAGGAAAATCTTTGACATCCATAACAGTTACCTCTGTTTTAATAGCGGATGTTGCAGTGTGGGTCTTTTCATCATATCGGTTACTTGCATATTTTACTGCTTGCTTACGTCCTTTGCCTGCTTTAATTAATTCGGCTGCCTGCTTCCAGTTTACCGCCATAATAAAATCTTTATCCCGCTTGCTGGCATTTACCTCCAGTAGGGTATTGGCTTGTTCAGTATTGTAGCAACTAAAGAAAAACCAACCGCTTGACACTCCTTTTCCTGCATGGCTTAAATCAAAATTAACAGCAGGACATTGCAATTGAAAAGCAATATCCATATTTCCACTCGTTTTGTCTACGCTGATAAAGCTAATAGTTCCTTTAAAATTTTGCTTGTAGGTATTTATAGGCACATCGCCATCTTTATCATCGGGGGGTACGCTAAATCTAGTTCCTGCGATGACATATTCTGTATTTTCGGTAATAAATGGGGAACTGTGGTTACCCGCGCTGTTAGGCAATTCAAGAATTTCCGCAGTATGAAAAGTAGCGAGATCGACCCTTGCAACTCTCGGGGTATTATTTGCATTAGCAAATATCCAGCGTCCATCTACTTCACCATTTGTTTGAGACAAATCCAGATGATGCTGATCATCCCAGGGGATAAAACCATGTGAAGTGTTTAGCATTGGTTTTGTTTCTTCGGAATAGCCCCATCCATTTTCAGGATTGACGGAGAAGATAGGGACAACTTTCAATAGTCTTCCACTTGGTAAGCCATAAACGCTCATTTGTCCGCTAAAACCGCCCGAGACAAAATTATAATACTCGTCATATTTGCCTGGAGCAACATAAGTTTTAGATGCTGCGTCGCCACTTACGGCCGATCCCACATTCTTCGGCTTACAAGCCGTGAAGGTTAGTATTAATGCAATAGTACTCATCCCAATTGCAGTTCTTTGAAGTATATTCATGATGCTGGGTTTAGATTAAAATGTGTTTAACTAATTCTGTTTTTTTGGAGAATAAAGCCCATACTATACCTGTTAGGCAGTTGATGGCGGCTTAACATATATCAAAATGAGATGGCGCTGCCAAATTCTAAGAGAGGGTTTTTATTTTACGCCATCATTTTTCCGCATGAATTCAAGAAGATTTCTTGCATCATCGTCTGAAAGATTTTGATTTGGCATTCGCACAAGACAAATCTCGAGTTGTGCCTGCGCCTTAGGATCCTTAGTAATCATTTCATCCGTATTAGTAATGAAATTCATGATCCACTCGGGTTTGTGACGCGATGAAACCCCCGTCCAACCGGGGCCAACTAATTTTTCGCCTGTGAGCTTATGGCATCCGCTACATTTTACACTGTAAACTTTTTCACCTCCCGCTGCCATTGCAGCATTTAATGAAGTTCCCAACTCGACTTTTGTAAACTTTCCCTCCCCTCTGTTAGGATCATAATCCGGGGCTGCTGATTCTTTGGGCACCTCTGTCTTAATCGCTTTATTTTCGTCTGCCTTCGCATAATCACTGCTCTTGTTGTTTCCGCAAGCAGCTACGATAACCACAATAAGACTTACTACAAAATATTTCTTCATATGATAAGAGTTTTTAAATTTTATATAATGCAACATTAGTTTGGAATTTCCGGATCTTTTATGCGTTTGGTCATATTTGCCAGTTAATTGTAAAAGGATTGATTCTTACTCCTTTAAAGAGCCATTTAAGTAAATAACTGATCAAGAACTATGTGCTTATGTCGCTAAGCTCCATTATAAACTTAAGTGACACATACGGGCATTATATTTGAGACCCCGTATGATTAAAATCATACAATTACCTGTCTCTCCTCAAGTTAAATCTCCCACATTCAATTAGCTTTAATTGTAATCTCAAAAAATTAAGAAATGATTGATATCGATCTACTATTGGCATGGGGCGGAGCTTTCAAAAAGGTAAGCATGGGTGAAAGCATTTTTATGGAAGGACAAACTTGTGCTTTCTATCACCAGTTAGTGAGCGGTAGGGTGAGATGGTTTAATATCGATGATGAGGGTAAGGAGATTATTCATTCTATAATAGAAGCCGGCGAATCATTCGGTGAACTACCCCTTTTCGATGAAGAGCCTTACTCCGCCAATGCAGTTACAGAAAGCGATAGTGTAATTATCAGACTTCATAAACCTACTTTCCTTAAAATAATCAGAGAGAGCAGTGATTTACATTTTGCCTTTTCAAAACTTCTCTCCAGGAGACTAAGATTTAAATTATCTATTATAAAAACCTTTGCGTCACATTGCCCTGAAAATATGATAGCCACTTTGCTTAACAATCTTAAAGCTGAAAAGAAAAACTTTTGTAGCGATTGCGATCAGCTCAAATTGACCAGGCAACAAATTGCAGACATGACCGGATTAAGGGTTGAGACTGTAATAAGAACAATGCGGATCATGCACGATAAAGGCGAACTGGTAATTGCAAAGGGAAAAGTGTATTGCAGGGATATGATTGAAGTCATAGTAGCTTAATTCGCTTTGCCTTTATTTTAAAGAAAATTACATGAGTCTATTTCTGCGAAGGTGGCTAAGCATTTCATTCTTAAATTTGCTTATTGTAGCCAGCCTTGGCGTTATTCTGCGATATAAAATCGCTTTTTTCTTTCCGTATCTGCAACAGAAATTTCTATTAGATAGTCATTCACATTTTGCCTTTACCGGTTGGATAACCCAAACCCTGATGGTATTGCTTGTGCACTATTTAAGTTTAAAATATGGTGATCAGGTCTTCAAGAAATACAGGTGGCTGCTGTGTGGGAATCTCGTTGCGGCGTATGGCATGTTAATCAGTTTTGCTATTGAAGGGTATGCCATCATTTCTATTAGCTTTTCTACATTGTCTATTTTAGTGTCTTATTTCTTTGCTCTGTGTTACTGGAGAGACCTTGACAAAATAAATGAAAAGAAAATTAGCCATTTTTGGTTTAAAGCATCATTACTATTCAGCATTATTTCTTCTATAGGCGCTTTTTGCCTTGCATACATGATGGTAAATAAAATTTCACATCAAAATTGGTACCTGTCAGCCATCTATTTTTTCTTACATTTTCAGTATAATGGATGGTTTTTCTTTGCAGGGACCGGGCTTCTGGTGTCTAGACTGGAAACAATACAAACAACACTGAAGCCTATAAAGATTGCCTTTATATTATTTAGTACTACCTGTTTTCCGGCATACTTTTTATCAGTGCTATGGCTTCCAATCCCACGTATTATTTTTTGCCTTATTATAGCGTGCGTTATTGCACAACTGGCGGGTTGGCTGATTATGGTCAAAGTATTTTTTACTAACCGGCTCTATATCAGTCGTGAGTTTTCAAAATATGGTAAACTACTTTTGTTACTTTCCGGAATAGCCTTTTCGATAAAGCTATTACTGCAATCCGGATCGGTCCATCCTGCCTTAAGCCAGTTGTCTTATGGCTTCAGGCCTATCATCATTGGGTATCTCCATCTGGTTTTACTTGCAGTTACCAGTATTTTTATTATTGGTTTTATCACTAGTTTCTATATGATCCCCATAAATAAAGTCTTGATCACAGGGATCTATATTTTTGTATCGGGAGTAATTATAAATGAAGTATTGCTGATGATCCAAGGTGTTGGTGCATTATCCTATACAAGTATTCCCGGCATTAACATATTACTACTAGTTGCTGCCCTAATTTTATTTACAGGGATTTGTATCATGTTTATAAGTAGATTTAAGATAAATGCAGGTAGCAATTAGTATCGTTTATTGCCAACTATTGGCTTTAGCATAATAATTAAAATTGTTTGTAACAAGCGTTCTCAATAAACTAACCCGTACCTCAAAGCAGCAATTTCAAAACCAGTCCTGTAATAGCAGCCGATAATATAATATACGGTTCTTTGATTTTCTTTACTCTTAACAAAACAATCATTGTTATTAAAGCAATGAGCGCAGTGGGGATGTCTCTTATTGTACGAATGCCAATGATAATTACCGAGCCGGCTAACGCACCTACCACTGCTGCAGTGATACCTTCTACAAATGCTTTTATGCTGGGAAGCTTCCCGTATTTTTTAAAATAGGGAGCCGGCAAAACTGTAAACAGATAACAAGGCAAAAACGTTGCTAACGCCGCAACGCAGGCCCCCGGGAAGCCAGCCACTAAATATCCGATAAACCCGACTGTTATCACAACCGGTCCGGGTGTTATCATGGCTACTGCTACTGCATCTATAAATTCATGTTCACTTAACCAGTGATATTCATTTACAACGCCTCCGTGTAAAAATGGAACTATGGCCAAACCACTTCCAAAGACAAATGCTCCTGCCTTGGTAAAAAATAGCGCGATCTTTCCAAGTGTACTAAGGTCGTATTGCCAGAATCCTGTTTCAAATAGCAGTATTGAGTTTGCAACTGATGACTTCTTAATCCACTTAGGTGGTGCCTTTATGAACATGTAGAGAAGGCCTGCTGCAACAAATAAAAGTACCTGTTCCTGTTGTGTTACAATCGTTACTATTGCTGCAAATACAAAGAAAAGCCAGAGTATCCACTTTTGAATTATTGCACTTAGATTGACTTTGCTTATTGATTTTTCGGTAAGCCTGAAACTACTTATTGAAATGATACCTACAACTGCTGCACCTACTCCATAGAATATCGCCTGCATCCACGGTAGGCCACCAAACATTTTATAGGCCATGCCCACAAATACCACCATAAAAAAGGAAGGAAGCACAAATGCTAAACCACATAAGGTTGCTCCTATAACTTTGTAATGAACATATCCTAAATAAATTCCTAATTGAGCTGCCAAAGGGCCTGGTGCGAGCTGCGCTAATGCCAAACCATCTTTATAGTCTTCTTCACTTATCCATTTCTTTTCTTCTACCAAATCCCTGTGCATATATCCAATCAAGGCAACAGGACCGCCAAAGCCTGTTGAACCGAGGTTAAAAAAATACAGAATCAACTGCTTTAAAGTGTAGACTGGTGGCTTAGTTTCTTCTGCTAAGCCTATAGAATGGGTTACCATGAGAATTCTTTTGTGTATTTATTTTTTAGCAGACTACTTATTTGCTTATGATGGTTGATATTGATATGCGAAGAATTAAAAGGCGATACCAAATTGAAAACCTAACGCTAAGGTACTAG
>JANXYS010000315.1 GCA_025355935.1 Chitinophagales bacterium
GCTCCCTCCCAACTGCGCCACTGTTTCCCATAAACCGGACCTAACTCTCCCTGCTCATCAGCCCATTCATCCCAAATTTTTACATTGTTATCCTTCAGGTATCTAATATTAGTATCTCCTTGCAGGAACCAGAGCAATTCATAAATGATACTTTTAAGATGCGTTTTTTTCGTAGTTACCATTGGAAATCCATCTGCCAGGTTGAATCGCATCTGGTACCCAAAAACACTACGCGTTCCTGTACCAGTACGATCACTCTTGTCGTAACCTTCTTTAATAATGTGTTTTACAAGATCTAAATACTGCTGCATGAGCACAAGATAATAAATCACCTAAAAAAGAAACCTGAATTTTATAAAATTGAGCCGAATATATGTAGGCGGAAGAATATGTATGATCCCGCATAATGCTGAAGCATGATACAAATAACTTCCTGTACGTACTAAAATTCCTCTAACCATTAGCAACCAAGCCAAATTCGAGCAGTAATCGTGATAAAAATATACTGGCGCGGTAAATCAACCTCTTTGATGAAACTGTTATTTTGAAATGATTTCGCTTCTCATAACCCCTCCCGTTAAAGCTTCCGGCGCTATTTATTATCTTTGCCGCTATGAGTACGAAAGGGAAAGTGTTGATGGCTATGAGCGGGGGTATCGATAGTACTGTTGCGGCGCTCATGCTTCATAAGGAGGGGTACGACGTGGTGGGTATAACTATGAAAACCTGGGATTATGCTACCAGTGTTGGAACTACCGGTAAGAAAGAAACGGGCTGCTGTAACATCGATAGTTTTAACGATGCCCGCATGGCCGCAGTTCAGCACGGTTTTCCCCATTTTATATTGGATATCAGGGAAGAATTCGGAGATTTCGTCATCGATAATTTTATAGAAGAATATATTGCCGGACGGACGCCCAACCCTTGCGTTATGTGCAATACTCATATTAAATGGAGGGCGCTTCTTAAGCGGGCTGATGCCCTGGGATGCGATTACATTAGCACCGGGCATTATGCGCAGGTGCACCAGCATAGTAACGGGAGATATTTTATTAGTAAAGGTTTGGATGAAACAAAAGACCAAAGCTATGCATTGTGGGGACTTCAGCAGGATTTGCTGGCACGAACCTTACTCCCATTAGGCACTTTTCGAAAAACAGAGATCAGGCAGATGGCGCATGATTTCGGATATCCCGAATTGGCTAAGAAGAACGAGAGTTATGAAATTTGTTTTGTGCCCGACAATAACTATCGTGGTTTTTTAAAACGCAGGGTGGAAGGCTTAGAAGAACGGGTAAATGGTGGCAACTTCGTGGACCCTGAAGGAAAGATACTTGGCACACATAAGGGTTATCCATTTTATACAGTAGGCCAGCGGAAAGGACTGGATATTGCGCTCGGTAACCCGGCATTTGTTACGGAAATTATTCCGGAAACAAATACCGTGGTGCTCGGTAATGAGGACGATCTTAATCGCACAGAAATGATAGTTACCGGGATCAACTGGCTTAAATATGATGGAGCAAGCGATGGGATGGAAGCGGTTACCAAAATACGTTACAAAGATAAAGGTGCGTTGAGTAATCTCTTTACATACGAAAATGGTATTAAAGTTCGTTTTTACGATAACGTTAAGGGTATCGCTCCAGGGCAGAGTGCGGTGTTTTACGAAGGAAACGACGTAATAGGTGGAGGAATCATTCAGCGAAGTATCCCCTTAAGTTGATAACATAACATCCATTTAAAAAAATTCTGACTATAATTGTATACCACATATATGAAAAATTCGAGCTTTCGCTTACTAATGTGCTTCTCGTTTGTGAGCATCTACTTCCTGGCCTGTAAGAAAACCGATGAAAAAAAGTTTCTTTCTTACAAGCAATTCATCAATCCACAGGTTGGTAAATACATTATTTATAAACTTGATTCAACAGTAACACTTTCGTTCGGCGCCTCGTTCGTAGTAAAATCCTATCTGGTTAAAGATACCATTGTAGCCAAAGTTTTAGACAATCAAAACAGGGAATCATATAAAGTATACCGCTTGCAATATAACCCTGCTACAAAAAATTGGGATGCCTCTAATACTTTTTTGTTAACGCCACTAGAGACAAAAATTGAATACATAGAAAATAACCTCCGGTATGTAAAGATGATCAACCCGGTAACTGAACTCAAAAGCTGGCAGGGCAATAGTTACATTGGGCAGCCCGTTTTTAACGCGGGAAATTTTTTCTCCACCTGGACTTACTACTACAAGGATGTTGATCAACCAAGGCAGGTCGGCACTTTTAATTTCGCGAACACAGTTACCATTGTTCAATATGACTCTACTGAGAACCGTGTGTTTGATCCGAAAAACTACAGTCAGTATAATAAATCTTATGAAATTTATGCTGATAGCGTCGGGCTTGTTTATAAAGATATTTTAAGCTGGGAATACCAGGCCTTTACTATTCCTACCAACTGCAAACTGATCAGACCAAAAACGGGCGGAGGCGTAGATACAGTTTCGGTAGATTGTACGCTTGATGCTACCAACTGCGATTCTTTACGTCGTTTGCCAAATTATCGGTTAACCTGCGATACCATTGTTTCGCAGTTTTATTACACCGGTTATGGTGTAAAACAAACCATCGTATCTCACAACTAATTATTTTTTCCTCGTATACTCAATGAAACTTGTTGCCGGTAATTCCTTCATCCCTACTTGTCGTAAAAGAGTAATTATTTGCCCACGATGATACGTCTGGTGATTAAAAAGATGAATGAGTGCTTCGGATACAGGCTGCGAAAATTCTTCCTTTCGGGTATTTTTATAAATAAAATGCTTGCTCAGTTCTTCCTCGCTGTTGCTTTCCGTCCAGTCGCGCCACTGTTTCGACTGCAGTAGCAAGTTGTTCGTTAGTTCCATCAATGAGCCATTAAATGACTTCCCCGGCCATTCTACATTCTGATGAAGATTGAGTCTCTGCCACCAGAGATACTCGGCATCCCACAGATGCACCAGGGTTTTATAAACACTCCGGAAGCTACTATTGATATCTTTATGCAACTGTTCATTCGACAAATTTACAATGGTATCGGTCATACGTTTATTGGCCCATTGGTTGTAAGTTGCGTAATGTACCAAAACCTCTTTCATAGTCGTATTTTATTATTTATAATAGTATGCGGATATTGTTAAGAAAAAGTATGCCAAATAAAACCGGGTTAAACCTGGTTATAATTATATAATATACCAACGAATTATGAATATTACAATAAGGCCGGCAGAAAAAAAAGACTGCGCGCAAATGATGCAACTTGTAAACGAACTTGCCCTCTATGAAAAAGCGCCGGAACAGGTAACTGTGTCCTTTGACCATTTCGTAGAAAGTGGTTTTGGATCAAACCCGGTATGGTGGGCTTTTGTAGCAACACAAATGGAAATCTACGATGATTCTGATGCAGAGCAATCTGATGTTCGTGGCGAGAAAGTAATTGGTTTCGCTTTATATTATATCCGTTACAGTACGTGGAAAGGTCAGCGTATGTACCTGGAAGACCTGCTGGTAACGGAAGATATGCGGGGAAGAGGTATTGGTGCAATGTTGTTCGATCAATTAATTCAATCCTGTAAGGAAAAAAAATACAGCGGTTTGGTTTGGCAGGTACTCGACTGGAATGAGCCTGCTATCAATTTTTATAAAAAGTATAATGCCGGTATAGATGCTGGCTGGCTCAATGGCAGCCTGTCTTTTTAGCATTTCTGCTCTGGCAGAAACTTATACAATAATTTTCCTTGCGCAAAACCGTAAGGTTATAATTCTGTACTTTTGAGGGATTAAAAGGAGATCTTACTAGTGATCCTTTTAGTTGATATTGAGGCTGTCGACAGAAAAGAAAATCAACCATTTTATACTGCAAAAAATAATTATTATGCCAGAGAAAATTTCAATGGGTGGAGATGGTATACTTGTGGTTCCGAACAATCCCACTATTCCTTACATTGAGGGAGATGGTATAGGACCGGATATTTGGAAAGCAAGCGTAAGGGTTTTTGATGCAGCAGTAGCAAAAGCGTACGGAGGAACGAAAAAGATCGAATGGATGAAGGTGCTCGCAGGTGAAGAAGCATTTAATCAAACAAGCGAGTGGATGCCTGAAGCAACTATGGATGCCTTTAAGCAATACCTGATCAGCATTAAGGGCCCTCTAACTACTCCTGTCGGCGGTGGGATACGCAGCCTGAACGTGGCCCTTCGCCAGGAACTTGATCTGTATGTCTGTTTGAGGCCGGTTAAGTATTTTGAAGGAGTGCCGTCCCCGATGTGGCAGCCCGAAAAAGTAAGCATGACCATCTTCCGGGAAAATACGGAAGATATATATGCTGGAATAGAGTTTATGACCGGCACTCCGGAAGCAAAAAAATTACTTAACTTTTTAGTGGATGAATTGGGTGTTAAGGCCTTTCGGTTTCCGGAAACTACTTCGTTGGGGGTTAAGCCCGTAAGTAAAGATGGAAGCGAAAGGTTAATTCGTTCGGCCATTGAATTTGCGATAGCACAAAAATTACCAAGTGTTACCATTGTGCACAAGGGTAACATCATGAAATATACCGAAGGGGCATTTAAAAATTGGGGGTACGAACTTGCCGAACGTGAATTTGCCGGTAATGTTTATACCTGGCAGCAATGGGAAAGGACGAAAAAAGAAAGAGGGGAAGCTGTTGCGAACGAAGAAATGAAAATCAGCGGCGTCGGCGGAAAAGTGATCATTAAAGATGCCATTGCG
>JANXYS010000078.1 GCA_025355935.1 Chitinophagales bacterium
CGGAAAAAAGTATAATTCGTAATAATATAGTTTGTAAAAGAAAGCTGTACAAATGGATTAATCGCTTTACCGCCAAAGGAAGTAATATTTTCTTTCTTATAATTATTTGTCGCCCCAAAATGAAAAGATGACCGGTCATCAAAAATGAAAGAAGGCGTGCGGTTAACATTGTTGAAAAAAAGATTTATGTTGCCAAATTTTTTATTGAGGTACCTGCTCAGGGTTGCATAAGCACTATAATCGCCGCTGTTGAGACCATTTAGATAAAACTCGCCTTTTAATATAACGTCCCACAGTTTATTTCGTGTACGATTTCGATACTCCCCGTGTATTATGGTATTAAAAAAATTACTGGTTCCTTTTCTAAACTCCCCTTTTATCGTTTGCAATGTAGCACCCGCGAGGAAATATTGCGCGGCATTTTTAGTATCAGGGAACTGCACAAGTGAGAGATCATTCGACAAGACTTTCCATTTTTCGCCCCGGGCAAAGGTGTCGTTTAAAGGACTGACAGGAACGTTATACCACTTCGCATATATAGATGAATCTGCTGCGACATCCTTGAAATTATACCTGTAAGTACTGTAGGTTAGTGTGTGTTGAAACCTGAGTTTAGGGTAAAACAGAAATTCAGTGGTAGAATCGTTAATCTGCAGCGAATCCCGTTTACCAACATCGTAACCATGCCTGTATAAAAAGGTAAAATCTTTGTACTCGTTCCCGGTACGCACCTTGGTTGCAAACGGGTTTGAATTAAAAACAGAAGCGTTACCAAGATTAACATCGATGCTGTATCTCGCTTTTTTATTCGGGTTTAACAGTGAAGAATCATTTCTAATTCCGCCATTTTCTGACGCCCTGATTACGTTACTAATGATCAGGAACGATGCGCTGTAACGCTTACGGTTACCCTGGTAATTTCCAAAAAACCGAACGTTATTATGACTATTATTTTGAGTAAGAAAAAGACCCGGAGCACTTATAAGGCGGTAATCGAATCCCAGGTTAAGATTAGGTTTAGGATTCTGTGTGTGCATCGCCTTGATCATCTGTTCTTTTCCGGAGGCGAGCTGGTATGACAACATTGAAAAAGGACGGGTCGTTTTAAAAAATCTGCTGTTGGCAGGTGTGAACCTGTAAATATCAAAAGCATGAAACCCTGCGTCCCAGCCAGGTTTCATATTTGGGGAAAAAATCAGCTGAACTGCCGCCGAACCGTTATTTCCAAGATATTGATAGGTGGAGGGAACAGAATAATATTTATCAAAATCGTTTATAGAAGAATCGAGCCTGGATCTGTTGGTTGAATCAAGGTAACGGAAACTTATGTTGATTGAATCTTTTGCATCATCACGATGTTCAAAACCGATAGTATCTTTCCGCGACTTCTGCTGCTCGCCAGAGAGGGTACCCCTGGTGGTATTTCGGGGAATTCCCTGTGCATATACTATCTGCAGGCACAGCATAAAGCAAGTAAAAAAATTGATCTTCTTCATGCAGATTTTATAGCTGGGAAACCAGCTCTTTGAAAAGGTGAGTAAGCTTTGGCTCAGCCGTTTTCGCCGCCTGTAATACTTCCTCATGAGTAATTGCATTTTCTTCTTCCCTGATACCAAGATCAGTAATCACGCTAACGGCGAAGACTGGCAGGCCCATATGTACAGCAGCAATTACTTCCTGCACCGTGCTCATGCCTACCGCATCTGCGCCGAGAATTTTAACGAGCTGGTATTCCGCTCGGGTTTCAAATGTAGGCCCTGTTACGCTAATATATACTCCGTGCTTAATATCAAACCCTGCTGTAGCAGCAATGGTCTGTGCCTTTACTATCAGATCTTTTTTATATGGCTCGGTCATGTCCGGGAACCTGGTGCCAAGTTCACTGATGTTTTTTCCGATCAGTGGATTGGGGGTAAAGAAGCTGATGTGATCAGTAATGATCATCAGATCGCCTACTTTGAAATCAGGGTTTGTGCCACCCGCTGCGTTACTAAGTAAGAGAGTCTTGATGCCTAGAGCTTTCATCACGCGAACAGGAAAAATTATATCTTGCGTACTGTAGCCTTCGTAATAATGGAATCTTCCGGCCATGGCCAGAATTTTCTTTCCACCCAATACCCCATAAATTAATTTTCCACTGTGCCCTTCAACAGTACTAACGGGGAAATGCGGGATATCTCCATATGGTATCTCATGCTCAATTAGAATTTCGTTAGTAAAATTTCCAAGCCCACTACCCAGGATAATTCCGGCGATTGGTTCGTCGTTTATGAACTGCTGTATGTATTTTACCGAGTCCCCGATTTTATCCATCATATGCTAGGTTCTTAAGTTTTATAAACAGCAAATTTAAGGGAAAGACAGAATGGTTGGCTGTTTAACAGCAAGCATCTGCGAGACGTCCATTCTCCGGAGGCAGAAAACAGAAAAGTAACGCGACGGCATGAAGATTGTTTGTCCCTGTTTTAAATTATCTTCGCAAAAAAATTAAATATGAATCTCCACGAATACCAGGCTAAAGAACTGCTGAAAAAATATAATGTCCCTGTCCAGGAAGGTATTGCCTGCAACACTCCGGGTGAAGCGGAAGAGGCTTATCGCCAGATCAAAACTCAGTACAACAGCAAATTTGCAGTTGTAAAAGCGCAGATTCACGCTGGCGGAAGGGGTAAAGGAAATATTATTGGAAAAGAGCAACGTGGAGTTGCGGTTGCCAAAAGTGCTGAGGATGTACTAACTTTTGCCAAAAATCTTCTAGGTGGCACATTGGTTACCATTCAAACCGGACCCGCAGGCAAAGTGGTTAATAAAATCCTCGTTGCTCAGGACGTTTATTATGAAGGGCCAAGCCCTGTCAAAGAATTTTATCTGAGCGTATTGATGGACCGTTCAAGAGGCCAGAATGTAATTATGTATAGTACAGAAGGAGGGATGAATATCGAAGATGTAGCACACAGCACACCCGAACTCATTTTTAAAGAATGGGTGCACCCTGATTCTCCACTACAGGCATTCCAGGCCAGGAAAATTGCGTTTAATCTCGGCCTGTCTGGAGAAGCTTTCAAGAGTTGCGTTAAATTTGTTACCAACCTTTACAACGCTTTTGTCGCACTTGATTGTGATATGCTGGAAATAAATCCCTTGTTCAAAACGAGTAACGAAAAGATTATAGCAGTTGATTGTAAAATGAACGTAGACGATAACGCCCTGATGCGCCACCCGGAAATAGCAGCTCTTAGAGACGTAAGTGAAGAGGATCCTACAGAAGTTGAAGCGGGGAAATTCAACCTGAATTTTGTTAAACTTGATGGGAACGTGGGATGTATGGTAAACGGTGCCGGGCTTGCGATGGCAACGATGGATATGATAAAATTAAGTGGCGGGGAACCTGCAAATTTTCTTGATGTTGGCGGTACAGCAAATGCAACTACTGTTGAGGCGGGCTTTCGTATTATTTTAAAGGACCCGAAGGTGAAGGCGATTTTAATCAATATTTTTGGTGGAATCGTGCGCTGTGATCGTGTAGCCCAGGGAGTTATAGATGCATACCAGAGTATTGGAAATATAGAAATTCCAATTATAGTACGACTACAGGGAACAAACGCAGATGTCGCAAAAAAACTGATAGATGATAGCGGGTTAAAAGTTCAAAGTGCAATTCTGTTAAGCGAAGCGGCGGCCTTGGTTAATAAAGCTGTTGCCTGAGTTCGGCTTCCTATTTACGACATAAACCCATAAAGATATATCTGTATGCGCAGCGAATTGGATAGATGAAATTGCGTAGCATTAATTAAAATTATATATGTAATTTAGTTATGAAAAGTGCAGGATAGTGCTAATTTTACATAAAATGATATCTCATGAAAATATTTGTAGCGGGTTTGCCTTATGACCTCGACGACGCAGAGTTGATGGAAATTTTTGAGAAATTCGGAACAACAGTTTCAGCAAAAGTAGCTATGGATAAAGAAACAGGCAAAAGTAAAGGATTTGGATTTGTTGATATGCCCGATGCTACCGAAGCCAAAGATGCAATTGAAAGCCTGAATGATATATCTCTTGGAAAAAAGCCACTAGTCGTAAAACAGGCGGAAGAAAGAACCGGGCCACCGCCACCGAGGAGCAGCGCACCGAGAAATAATTTTAATAATAGGCGATAAAAAAAATATAAGGACAACACAATAATAAAATAGCATGCCGGCGACGGCATGCTATTTTGGTTCTGGTATGTTTGATAGAATAGTATTATCCAAAATGCGGTGGTTATAAATAGTTTTATTTTAATTGCATAAAAAGTTTAATTATTTCTTATGAAAGGGTGGCATTTATTTTGACCTTTTTCACGGTATATAAATAAATAAATCATTGATGATACAGCTTCCGAAATTCTTTTTTAGCCTGCTGCTAATACCTTACCTGAATTCAGGCTTCACCCAAAGTAGGAAGCAGCCGGTCGAAGTTCTCCTGAAATCTAAACAATTTTTATTCGTTCCAGCATCTGTTAACCCCTTATCAGGCCGCACACGATATCTCGACGGTTACTTCGATCTTAAAGTAAAAAATGATTCTCTGGTAAGTTATCTCCCCTACTTTGGACGAACGACTATGGCGCCCATTGGTTCTGATGACACAGGCATGCGATTCACATCGACTGAGTTTACTTATTCTTACAAGCCTGGGAAAAAAGGTAGTTATAATGTCGTCATACAGGTAAAAGATAATGCAAACAGCAACAAATTTTACCTGACGGTTTACAATAACTACACTGCGTTGCTTGTAGCGTCAAGTAATTTTCGCGATCAGATAAGTTTTCGGGGTGATATCAGGGAATTGAAGTAAGGGCGAGAAGTTATGCAAAAAAATTTTTGCTAATTGTTATTATGCTCATTTTAAAATTTACAACATTCGCCCGCGTTTCTCCAACGTTAGTTATTTTAAATATACTTTATCAGAAGGATCCGTAGAAAACGAATATGGATAAGATGAGGGCATATTTCCTCGCCTTTTTTCGGGTGTGCTGCTCATTCGAAGTTCCAATATGCCTCCTTTTAAAATATCCTTATGAGACAGCCAGTTGTAGTTATACAATTTTTTATTTAATGTAGCATTCTGAATGTACCTGTTCTCTGAACTGTTTTGCGCGGCAGTGATTGTAAATACTTTCCCATTTTCCAGGTGGAGGCTTAACTTTTGAAA
>JANXYS010000091.1 GCA_025355935.1 Chitinophagales bacterium
ATGTTATCAGTTTTTTGCAAAAATACGTGGTTGAATAGGGATATATTTGTAACAAAGAAAAATATTAAATCTAATGGCTCATCTACCCATTGCAACTACTAACGCGCCTTCCCCGATCGGACCTTACAGCCAGGCGATAAAAGCGGGGAACATTTTATTTCTTTCTGGCCAGGTGGCCATCGATCCGGCCTCAGGTAATGTGGTCTTAAACGATATTAAAGCAGAAACAACGCAGGTAATGAAAAATCTTCAGGCAGTTTTAACAGAAGCGGGTACTGATTTTTCAAGTGTTGTGAAAACGACTATTTTTTTAAGTGATATGTCTCATTTTACAGATGTAAATGAAGTTTACGGATCTTATTTCACTGCTAATTTCCCGGCAAGAGAAACTGTTGCAGTAAAAGGCCTCCCGAAAAATGTGAATGTAGAAATAAGTATGATTGCATCAATAACATTATGATTTTTATAACCGCAAATGCCCATCCTTTCCTTGAAGAGACCTTTCGAAAAAATGGCCGGGAAGTTCGTTACTGCCCTTCTATAACTTACGACGAATTGTTCGCTGACATTGACAAGGCATCTGGCCTGGTTGTTACAACGCGGATGAAAATTGACAAACCCTTGCTGGATAGGGCAAAAAATCTTCAATGGATTGGACGGTTAGGAAGTGGGCTGGAGCTTATTGATACGGATTATGCAAGTCAAAAAGGAATTAAATGTATTAGTACACCGGAGGGAAATCGAAATGCGGTAGCCGAACATGTACTTGCTATGTTGCTTGGGCTTATGAATAACATATACAAAAGCGCGGCAGAGGTGAAGGAAAAGGTTTGGATGCGAAATGAAAACCGCGGAATTGAATTAAGCGGGAAAACAGTTGGAATTGTAGGATTTGGAAATGCCGGGGCGGCCTTCGCCAAGATATTGGCAGCTTTCGATGTAACTATTCTCGCTTACGATAAATATAAGGAGGGTTTTGGCGACCACCGCGTGCGCGAAGCCAATTTCGAACAGCTTTGCCGATATGCCGATGTAATCAGTTTCCATGTTCCGCTTACTACGGAAACAAAACACATGGCGGATAAGGGGTTTTTTGACGCGCTCACTCAAAAACCATATATAATAAACGCCTGCCGGGGAGCAGTAGTTGACACTCAGGCCCTGGTGAGCGCTATACAAAATCACCAGATAATGGGTGCGGGTTTAGACGTGCTTGAAAATGAGCAGCTAAATACTCTCTCAGAATCGCAAAAGATTGCCTTTGAATACCTTGTGTCTCAGCCAAATGTATTAATAACACCACATATTGCCGGGTATTCTTACGAGGCATATTATAAAATGAGCAAAACCCTGCTCGAGAAGCTTGGAATGTTGCCCGCATTTTAGGTTCACTAGCATTCCGAAATAAAATTTTGTATATTTGTAACAGATGCAACGCTTCGGTGATCCGGGGCGTTGTATTTTTTTTATAAGTTTAAATGAATTTTATGTCAGATACTAATTACGTAACCCAGGAAACCTTTGAAAAAATGCAGGCCGAGCTGCATAGCTTGAAATCCATTGATAGGCCGGCGGCCAGTGCCGCTATTGCAGAAGCCAGGGAAAAGGGAGATCTTAAAGAAAATGCAGAATACGATGCTGCGAAAGAAGCCCAGGGTTTACTTGAGGCCAAAATTAACTACCTGGAAGGTGCAATGGCTACCGCCCGTATTATAGATGAAAGTACAATTGATACCAGCAGAGTAAGCATTCTCACGAAAGTTACTGTAACCAATATGAATACAAAAAAAACCGTAACCTACCAGATAGTTTCAGAAAGTGAGGCTGATCTCAAGCTTGGGAAAATTTCTGTTATTTCACCAATTGGCAGTGGCTTACTTGGAAAAGTGAAGGGCGATATCGCCGAAGTTACCGTTCCTGCCGGGTTGCTAAAATTTAGAATCGAGGAAATAACGGTTTAGAATATGATTTGGTGGTAAACCGTTCCGTTCAAATTAAAGGTTAAAAACATGACCATATTCTCAAAAATAATCGCCGGCGAAATTCCCTGTTATAAGATTGCTGAAAACGAAAACTTTCTTGCATTCCTTGATATATCTCCGCTGGTTAAAGGTCATGTGCTTATAGTCCCAAAAATTGAAACAGATAAGTTTTTTGATCTTTCCGATCAGCTGTTATCTGAAATCCTCATATTTGCCAAACCCATAGCAACTGCAATAGAGAAGTCATTCGACTGCAAACGTTGTGGTATAAGTGTAGTTGGAATTGAGGTACCACATGCGCATATGCATCTTATCCCTATTAACTCTGCCAACGATCTCAACTTTACGCAACCGAAATTGCAGTTAGAAGAAAGTGAGATTTTACACATCCAGCAAAAGATCATAAGCAACCTCTAAGATTATTCCTATTTTATTTGATTCTTTCGGGATTCTTTGTAATAAAATCTTTCCAATCTCTAGCCTTGCCATTGCCCGAAGTTAGAAGCGCATTTTCCTGGAAGTGGTGACATACTGCCACTGCGAGTGCATCTGAAGCATCGTGATGCTTGGGATCCTCTTTAAAATTTAATAATTGCTGAAGCATTTTCATCACCTGTACTTTGTCGGCATTTCCATTCCCTGTAATAGATTGTTTTATCTTTTTTGGTGAATATTCTGACACTTCTAAAGAACTTTGCATGGCGGCGGCGATAGCAACGCCCTGTGCCCTTCCGAGTTTAAGCATGCTCTGTACATTTTTTCCAAAGAAGGGGGCCTCGATGGCAAAACAATCGGGCTTATAATCAAGGATGAGCTGGGAAACCTTCCGATAAATTTTTTCTAGTCGTTGGTAGCTGTCATCCTTGGATGATAATTTTAAAATGCCCATGTCTAATAGCACCATCTTTTTTCCGGTTATGACTATTAATCCATAACCCATAATGATGGTTCCCGGATCGATCCCTAAAATGATTTTTGAAGTTTTTTGCAGTGAGGAACCTAATTTTACCAAAATGTTTATTTGAGCAAAAATATCAAAATATTCCTCAACTATATTTTAGGTCCTCTTTTGTTTGTGTTGTTAACTTTTAATTTGTACAAGCAAATTGCTCGTCAGCCCGATCTTTCCTTACGTTGGTTACAGATAAAGTCAACATGGCACCAGCCAGCATTTTGGTTTGTGCTATTACTAATGTTTGCGAACTGGGGAGTGGAAGCCAGGAAATGGCAATTGCTTATTCGTCCATTGGAACGGTTAACTTTTATCACTGCTTTTAAAAGTGTGTTCGCTGGCTGCAGTATCACGATGCTTACCCCAAACCGTATTGGTGAATATGGTGGCCGGATAATGTATGTCCGGGAAGAGAATAGATTGAAGTCTATTTCACTTACGATCCTCGGGAGCATGAGTCAGTTGTTCATTACAATCATCATGGGAACGACCGGCCTGATATTATTTAAATATTATTATCCGGATAACAGAATTATGTATCAGCTGATACCTGAGTTGGCGGGAGACATTTTGTTATATACTTGCATTGCAATTTCGGTTGTCCTTATGCTGCTATATTTAAGAGTGGGTTTGTTAATTCGTAGTATTACCGGCATCAGGTCATTAAACAATTTTACCAGATACCTGTCTCTATTGAGCAGTTTCAGCCGTAAACAATTGTTAAGAATAATGTTTTTATCTTTTTTACGCTATATGGTATTTATTTTGCAATATATACTGCTGCTAAAACTTATGCAGGTTAATATTGCTTTGGGAACATGTTTTTGGGTGCTTACGATTTTTTATCTCGTCATGACTTTAGCTCCAACGATCGGTTTTACAGAGTTGCCCGTGAGGGCGGCAGCAAGCGTAACTTTATTGCAATTGTTTAGTAAGAATATTCTTGGCATCCAGGCAGCCAGTTTAGGAATCTGGCTTATCAACCTGGTACTGCCTGCCTTGATCGGAAGCATATTAATTTTTGGAATTAAAATCACGAAAGAAAGAAATGAATATAATTAAACCCTTTTTAATCCTATCCTCCGTTATTGCTTTTAGCTTTACGCCCTCAAGACAAGCGCCACCCATTGGAAGCGACTTCTGCGGCATTACTAATACAACATTCAAGGCTGGAGAGAAAATAAACATGAAGGTTTATTACAGCACCCTGGGTGCATATATTGGTGCGGGTGAAGCTACTTTTACAACCAGCCTTGAGCGCTATAACGGAAAACCAGTTTACCATTGCATAGGGGATGGTAAGTCTTATTCATTTTTCGATAATTTTTTTAAAGTGAGGGACAGGTATGAAAGCTACATCGACACTTCTACGTTGTTACCTTACAAGTTTCTCCGCAATGTTGACGAGGGCGGGCATAAGATTTACAATAACGTGAGCTTTAATCAAAATGCAAATACGGCAGTAAGCAGCAAGGGTGTTTTCAAAATCACCGATTGTATTCAGGATGTAGTAAGTGCGGTATATTACGCCAGGAATATTAATTTCAGCAAGTTTAAAAAGGATGATAAAATTCCTTTTGATATGTATCTTGATGATGAAATTTTCCACTTATACATCAGGTATCTCGGAAAGGAAACGGTTAAAACCCGCTATGGAAAGTTCAAGGCTATAAAGATAAAACCACTGCTATTAAAAGGAACTATTTTTGAAGGCGGCGAAAAAATGAATGCCTGGATCAGCGACGATCCAAATCATTTATTGCTTAGAGTAGAAAGTCCTATCTCCGTAGGAAAAGTAGTGATTGACATGATGGGGTATAGTAACTTACGTTACCCGCTGACTTCGTTGAGTAGTGTTCGTTAAAACCTTTTTAGATGCAGCATGAAAGAAACGAAATTAATCTTTCAGCAATCTCCTTATAATTCTTCTAATTTGAAGCGTTTGTCAGCGCGGATACCTTTATCTGTTAGTTCGAGGGTACAACACTCCGTTACAGGATCGTGTTCGAAAAATAAGACGTATTTATTTTCAACTGCCTCAGTTAAAAACGACTTCTTCTCATTAAGCGTAGTGAGTGGAAACATATCATATGCCATCACATAAGGCAAGGGGATATGTCCTACTGAAGGTAACAAATCTGCCATGTATAAAAGGGTGGTTCCTTTATATTCGATCTGTGGCAACATCATCGCTTCGGTATGGCCAAATACTTGCCTGATGGCAATTCCCGGCGGGAATTCCGACGCAGAAGTTTCAATAAACTTTAATTGGCCGCTGTCGGCGATCGGCAGGATATTTTCTTTTAAAAAGCTCGCTTTCTCACGGGCATTTGGCTCTGTTGCCCATTTCCAGTGACGTTCATTACTCCAGTATATGGCATTTTTAAATGCTGGGACAAGGACGTCCCGCTCTTTTACAATGCTTCCCCCACAGTGATCAAAATGAAGATGGGTTAGGATAACATCTGTAACATCATCTTTAGAGAAGCCGCGTGCATCTAACGATTTTTCCAGCGTATCGTTGCCATGCAGGTGGTAATGAGCGAAAAACTTTTCATCTTGTTTGTTTCCCAGGCCATTATCCACCAGGATTAACCTGTTTCCATCTTCAATAAGTAAACATCGGAGTGCCCAGCTGCACAGATTATTTTCATCTGCCGGATTAATCTTGTTCCAGATGCTTTTCGGTACTACCCCGAACATTGCTCCGCCGTCGAGTTTGAAATGCCCCGCATTTACACTATAAAGTTTCATGACATGTTTTGTTTTAGTGATCGCTGTTTTGCAAGCGTAAACAGCAGGAATACAAAGCCCAGTAAGAAAAATACTACGAGTGATAAAATTGATTGCCTTATGCTGCTGACACCCTCGATAAAGCCAAAAGTAAACAAGCCAATAACGATTGCTAATTTTTCGGTAACGTCGTAGAAACTGAAAAACGATGCGGTATCTTTTGTTTCAGGCATTAGTTTACTGTATGTTGATCGGCTTAAGGATTGTATGCCGCCCATGACTAATCCAACCAATGAAGCAAGAATATAGAAGTGAATTTCTGTAGAGATGAAGTAGCCCGTGATACAAACGCCTATCCAGAGCAAAACCGTTAAAAGGAGGATTTTTATATTTCCGTATTTTTCTGAAAGTTTACTCATGCCGATTGCACCCGCAATGGCCACAAGTTGAAT
>JANXYS010000107.1 GCA_025355935.1 Chitinophagales bacterium
TTTCAACTTACGAGTTCCACCAAAATACGTAGGGTCAACACCCGCCGTGGGGAAGAATGGGTAGCCAATTTTATAATCCGGATCATACCGGGTTGAAGGGTTAAGATCAAAGTATATCGGCTTCCATTTTGAAGTTCCTGCACTTGAATCGACCAGGTCGAGATATAAATAGCTTGGTGCCTCAAACAGTGAATCATTGACTGCGTCCCCCGGAACCTGCTCCAGAATAATTTCAGCCCTATGAATAATCCTGTTAGATAACGTACCTAAAGTATCAATTTTTAAATTAGCGTATGTTCCTGGCGAGGTTTGAAGATAAATATTGTCCGGCCCCGGGGAGGCCACAGGAAATCCGCTATAATTCCGTGTAATCCCATTCGCCGATGTAGAAATACCTGTAGAAAATAAGCCGAAGGATGCAAAAGTGGTATCTAACACATTCTTACTACGTTTACGATAGTGCACTTCGATACGTGTTTTTGCATCTGCAACACTTACATAGATTAAACCATTTCCTGAATTTCCCATTGGTGTTATTGCAAAGCCATTAAAAACATTGCGGAAGGAAGTAGTATCGTGATAGGGGGCGTTAAATGCGGTATCAAAATCTGTGAATTTAGTTATAAAGTCCTGGTTAGTTATCGGAATACGAATTTGGTTGATTACCGAATCCTTTTTATAACCGAATTTCACCCGATTTTTTAAATCCCGGGCAATCACAGTGGCACTTCCGAGAACAGGACCCAGCATTGCCGGTGCATATTTCACAGATCTGAGCTCGGCCGGATTGTTTTTAAAATTACTGTCCAGAATTTGCTGAACCTGGATTTGTTGCGGAGTTACTGTATCACCATAAGATCCCAAATACGAAAGGGTTACAAACATAGAATCAATCCCCACGATTGTATCGGTAGCATTACCTAAATAATATGGGAAGAAGCTCGGTTTAAATTGCAGATACACACTTGCCCGGGTGGTTCCAAATAATGGATCATTGCTAATGGTACCCAAAGCATGCGCTTCGCTGTTATTCACTTTAGTAGTATCATCAAAAAAACCTTGAAATGCATCAATAGAAAGGGTGTCAGCAAAAGTATTTATGTTATCAACTGCTGGAATAAGATCGGTTCCAAGGGAAGTAGTATCTAGTTTAGTACAGCTGAAATTTACAAGAGAAATAAGAAAAAAGCTTACGAGGGTAATAGGTAAAAATCGTTGACGCACACAGATAATTTTAATGAGATTTGACGGTAATTTTCTATTTAGCAAGGTCGGTATATAATTGTAAATAGTCTGTTAAATCACTTTCTGCATCATATTTTAAGATCTTTTTTCCTTTAACTTTAGAGAACTCCTCAACCAGGTGTTTGTCTATTTTATCTGCACCAAAAGTGATTGCATCGGCATACATTGCTCCGGCCCTATACAAAGAATTATTATCTAAATCTTTTAATACGTCTAACTCTTTCTTTGTAACGTAGTCATTAATCGTAACCAGCTTCAGAAAATCAGCTTCCATTTTCTCTTTAAAAGTATTTTGTCCAATGGTGTATACTATTTTGCTATGGCTAAAAACTGGTTCTTTCTTATATGCAGATTTGATGAACAACGGGATGAGGCCAGTCATCCATCCGCTGCAATGAATGATGTCTGGAGGCCAGCCAAATTTTTTCACCGTCTCCAGTGCTCCTTTACAAAACAATACCGTTCTAAGTCCATTATCATCAAACCACGATTCTGCATCGTCTGTAAAGATAGATTTACGTTTAAAATAATCTTCATTGTCAAGGAAATATACCTGGAGTCTTGCATTTGGTAGAGAGGCCACTTTAATTACAAGTGGGTAGTCGTCATTGTTAATGGACACGTTTATCCCGGAGAGCCTTACTACTTCGTGTAACCGATGTCTTCTTTCATTGATGACACCAAACCGCGGCATGATGCACCTAACTTCCATGTTATTGTCATTAGATAAAACCGCCAGTTTATTTACAATTTCTGCAAATTCAGTAAGTTCAAGGTAGGGCGACATCTCATTGGCAATAAATAAAATTCTTTTTTTTGTTGACATTTTTACTATGTTAAATGCTAAATTGTCTTTTTTTCTCAAAAGGTGTGCAAAGGTATTGATTTTATCTGAATTATAGAATACACCCACCTTACAAGCCCTTTATCTAGAGCGAATGATACTTATTAAAAATGCCCGTGACCTGGTAAAATTGCTTTCTAAGTTTAGGTCAGACAATTTGAAAATTGGTTTTGTACCCACCATGGGAGCACTTCATGAAGGCCACATTTCACTAATTAAAAGGTGTATAACTGATAATGAGATTTGCGCTGCAAGCATATTCATAAACCCAACCCAGTTTACTAATCTGAATGATTTTAATAATTACCCAAGTACGATTGAAGCGGATTTGGATATATTAGAACGAAACGGCTGCAACGTCTTATTCCTTCCCTCGGTAAAAGAAATGTATCCCTCGGACCATAAGACTAAGTTTTACGACCTCGGATACATCGACACCATTATGGAAGCGGCTTTCAGACCCGGCCATTACCAGGGGGTCTGCCAGGTAGTCGATAAACTGCTTTCCCTGGTAGAGCCCGACAGGCTTTACCTCGGCCAAAAAGATTATCAACAATGCATGGTGATCAGAAAATTGATTGAACTTGAACGGTATCCCGTAGAGGTTGTAGTTGTTGCTACAGTCCGGGAAACCAGTGGACTTGCGATGAGTAGCCGAAACATGCGATTAAGTCCTGAGGAAAAACTGACTGCTGCAGCTATAAGCAGGAATTTATTTTATGTACGGGACCAAATTGAAAATCTTCCGGCAACATCATTAAAACAGGGGGTAACGGAGGCACTAAATAAAGAAGGATTCAAAGTAGACTATATCGAAATTGCAGATAAGATTACTCTAAAAGCTGTGGAAAAGTTTGCACCTGGTTCCGGCGCGGTGGTGCTGGTTGCAGCGACGCTTCATGATGTCAGATTGATTGATAATGTGCTTATTTAAAGAAACTAGCAAACCTTCAAGGCTTAGAACCGTCATGCTCACCCGCCCTTGTTTTGTTAAACGAAACAATAAGTGACTCAACATTTGTAATTTGTGAAGAGTTATGCGGAAAAGAATATTATCCATTATTCAATATATTATTTTTCTTGGCGGGGGATTGTTTCTTGTTTGGTGGCAATTGAAATCAATGACAGCTGCTGAAGAAAAAGAATTTCGTAATGCCTTTACTTACGCCGATTACTGGCTGGTTATACCCGTCATATTTATGAGCATCTTCAGTCATATTTCGAGAAGCATGCGATGGAAATTACTGATGGAACCCTTAGGTTATCGGCCGAAATTAAAAAATGTATTTGCAGTTACCATGGTGGGATATCTTGCCAATTCGGCCGTACCCCGACTTGGCGAGATTCTTAAATGCACATTCCTGGCAAGATATGAGCATCTGAAAGTTGATAAACTGGTCGGAACCATTCTTGTTGAACGTACTTTCGACTTTATCTGCTACCTTATTTTTATCGGCATAACCGTCCTGATACAAATTAACGTGGTGGGCAGTTTTGTGAAAGATAAATTGAACGCACTTGCTAAAGATGATTTTCCAGTATGGGTTAAATTAGCTCTCCTTCTTATCATTCTTTTGGTGGTAATCTACGGTATCCGATTATTAGTGCGACGATATCCTTCAAACAGGCTGATCATAAAAACAACCTTGTTCCTGAAGGGAATCGGAGACGGATTCACGGCAATTAGAAATCTTAAACATCGCAAGCAATTTATTCTGCACACTTTTTTTATCTGGACGATGTACCTCCTGCAAATATACCTTGGGTTTTCAGCTATGGATGGCACAGCACATCTGGGCCTTAAGGCAGCTTGCTCAGTACTATCCCTGTCAACGCTTGCTATGATCGTTACGCCTGGGGGAATTGGATCATTTCCTTTCTTTGTGATGCAGACCCTACTCATTTATTCAATTTCGCAGCCTATGGGTAAAGCCTTTGGATGGCTAATATGGGGCGTTAGCACTGGGATAGTAATTACAGCTGGTCTTCTTTCGTTGTTACTTCTACCTTACCTAAATAAATTTAAAAAGCATGAGATTAGTACAGGCGATTCCCGGCAAGATATTCACCCTTCCGGATCTGCAGATGGAGATTAAAAGGTGGCGGCTGAAAAATGAAAAAATAGTTTTTACTAACGGAGTATTTGACATTTTACATCAGGGGCATGTAGCTTCTTTGTCAGAAGCGGCGAGTTTTGGAGGAAGGCTTATTGTGGCTGTGAATGCGGATGCTTCCGTCAAACGTCTTAAAGGAACGATGCGCCCAGTGAACCCTGTAGCGGCCCGGGCGCTCTTGCTTGCAAGTATGGTGATGACAGATGCAGTGATTGTTTTTGAAGAGGATACTCCTCTCGAGTTGATTAAAGCAATAATGCCAGATGTCCTGGTAAAAGGCGGCGACTATTCGGTCGATCAGATCGCAGGCGCAAAGGAAGTCTTAGAAGCGGGGGGCGAAGTTAAATTATCACGAATGGTGGAAGGAATTTCAACTACTGACATCATTGAGAAGATGAAACAGGTGGATTACGGAAATCAAAATTAATTAATGACTTCTCATTCTCGCCTGTAGTTTCA
>JANXYS010000112.1 GCA_025355935.1 Chitinophagales bacterium
GCGATAGGCCTTGCGCCCATAGTAAAGATATCGCGGTTGATTCCACCCACTCCTGTAGCTGCACCCTGGAAGGGTTCAATTGCAGACGGATGATTGTGTGATTCAATTTTAAAGACTACCCCATATCCATCACCAATATCCATTAGTCCCGCATTTTCCTCTCCCGCTTTTACAAGCATTTTTTCGCCATCTCGTGGGAGGGTTTTCAAAAGCTTAATAGAATTCTTATAACTGCAGTGTTCACTCCACATACCACTGAATGCACATAGTTCTGTGAAATTCGGTGTCCTCCCAAGCTTTTGAATGATCATTTCGAACTCTTCGCTTGTGATTCTCAATTGCGCAGCTGTTGCAGCAGTAATTTCCATAAAAATGATTGACGATAATGCTAAGAAAGTGCGAAGTTACATACTACCAAAGTTTTATACAGGGTAGACAAAGCAAATATTTTAACTAACTTCCCACATCAAAACGACCGAACATTGAACTTCCTGTTGTTTTTTATTTACCTGCTTATTGGTTGCTATTTAATGTGCAATATTTCTTTTGTGAAAAAAACAGGTCTTTCACACAAAAGCATTTTATTTTTATACCTGCTAAAAATAAGCGTAGCGTTGCTACTTGGGTGGATAACCATGACTTTTACTCCCGGAGTGAACGATTACTGGAGCAATAATATTCAGGCGATTCCGGAACATGCCCTGCTGATGAAGGATCCTGTTCGCTTCATCACCAGTATCGGATATTCTAACTATGATGAATATGGGAATTATTTTGGATCGGTAAATTCATACTGGAATGATTTGGAGGTAAATCTGTTACTTAAGATAATCGCCGTTCTCGACATTTTTACCCGGGGGAATTACTTCGTTAACTCCATCTTTTTTGCCTCCTTTGGTTTCATCGGGCATGTAGCTATTTTTCGCTTATTAAAAATGGCCTTTCCCGGGAAAGATTCTGTTTTAATAATAGCATGCTTTCTTTTACCTTCTACTCTTTATTTTACATCCGGGGTACATAAAGACACGCTCTTATTTGGGTGCCTCGGTTTATATTGCTATTCATTGTACGTATGTGTTGTTGATAAACTGAACTGGCGTCACCTGACTACTCTTGTTTTAAGTTTTACGGGAATCTTACTTTTCAGAAATTATACAGCAATCCTCTTACTTCCATGTTCCCTTGCATTTGCACTTTGTCATTTCTTCCCTTTTCGCCCCTGGAAAATATTTTTAACTGTATATCTTGTATTTTTCAGCCTTGCTGTGCTTGCACAATTAGTTACTAATCACTTGCATCCTTTTGACCTGATTGTTCAAAAGCTAGCTGACTTTAAGGATCTTGGTATTGCGGGGTCTCAGCTACCCGCACTGAATTTGCAACCAACGATCGGGAGTTTTATTGAATCCGCTCCACCTGCTCTGGGCCATGTTTTCCTTAGACCATATGTTTTCGAGCATTCATTTGGGCTTTGGACTGTTTTAGCTTGTGAAATCACGTTGTTCTCCCTCTTAACACTTGCGTTGTTCTGGAAGGTTTTCCGACATAAAATATCACTCTCTCCCCTCTTGTGCTTCATGGTTGCCATAACAATCTCGTCTTTCCTAATAATAGGCTATATCGTGCCAAATACCGGGTCAATAGCGAGGTACAGAAGTCTGTTTCTTCCCTTCCTTATTGCGCCAGCATTATATTATCGAAATACTCGATCTCATAATATGAAATTTTAAAATATTTATTAATTTTTAACTGTAAAGCGGGTAATTTGCTGTCAACTGATAAAAAAAATGCTTTTTTTAAAAAAAAATGCTTTTTTTTGCGAGATAAAATTATAACTGATGAGCAATTTACGTTTTAATGCAATTAACAAATTGGCAAATTTACCCACGGAAGTGAAGTTTGAAACTTCTCCACGTATTGCTGGAATTTTTAATGAAAATGTGTTTACTTTAAAAACTGCCCGGCACTACCTTAGCGATGACGCTTACAAAAGCCTCCTTGCCTCTACAAGAGGTGGGAAGAAGATTGACCGTGTGATGGGAAATCAGATTGCCAATGGTTTGAGGGCATGGGCAGAAAGCAAAGGTGTGACTCATTTTACCCACTGGTTTCAGCCTTTAACCGGGTCATCTGCTGAGAAACATGATTCTTTCTTTACGCTAAAAGGCGACGGAACGCCAATTGAAGAATTTGAAGGTGCTGCTCTTATACAACAGGAACCAGATGCATCTTCGTTCCCAAGCGGTGGGTTACGTGCAACTTTCGAAGCACGCGGCTATACTGCATGGGATCCGTCATCACCAGCCTTTATAATGGAAATCGGCCAGGGGCGTACCCTTTGTATCCCTACCATTTTCGTGTCATACACAGGTGAATCTCTTGATACAAAAACGCCACTTATAAAAGCATTGGTGTCCTTAGATAAGGCGGCCGTAGATGTTTGCCAGTATTTTGATAAAAACGTTACGAAAGTAACCGCAACATTAGGCTGGGAACAGGAATATTTTGTAATTGATGCAGCCATGGTAAATGCCCGCCCTGATATAGTAATGACAGGTCGCACCGTTTTTGGACATGCACCTGCCAAGGGACAACAACTGGAAGATCATTATTTTGGCGCTATCCCTGAAAGGATCTACGCTTTTATGAGAGATTACGAACAGGAAGCCTATAAACTGGGTATTCCTTTACGTACAAGGCACAATGAAGTAGCACCTTCTCAGTTTGAATGTGCTCCTATATATGAGGAAGCCAACTTAGCGGTAGATCACAATACCTTATTAATGGACGTGATGACAAGGGTAGCCAAGCGTCATAGTTTAATTGTATTATTACACGAAAAACCTTTTGCCGGCATTAATGGAAGCGGTAAACACAATAACTGGAGTATTGCTACAGATACCGGCGTTAACCTAC
>JANXYS010000114.1 GCA_025355935.1 Chitinophagales bacterium
GAAAAGCCACGGGCCTTCTGTTCCGGGCTTTTGTTGGTGCTGGTCAGGGTCGTCGTCAGATGGTTCTCCGCTTTTTTCATCTCTTTCACGGCCTGTTCATACAAACCCCTTTGGGTCTGAACCCGTTTCAGCAGGATGTTCTTCTCTCCTGCAGCCTGCTGCAGAGTGTTGTTTTCTTTGTCGGTGTCGGCCAGGAAATTTTCGAGCCACGCAATTGTTTCCACGTCCAGATTATTCGTAGGCTCATCCAGTAAAAGAATATCCGGATTACCAAACAAGGCCTGGGCAAGCAACACCCGTACTTTGAGGTTTGCACTAATGTCTTTCATTAACTGAGGATGCAATTCATCTTTTACCCCCAATTCACTGAGGAAAGTAGCGGCATCGCTTTCTGCGGTATATCCGCCCATTTCGCCAAACTGTTCTTCAAGTTCGCCAGCTTTGATGCCGTCAGCTTCTGTGAAGTCTTCTTTTGCATAAATAGCATCGCGTTCATGCATCACTTTCCACATCTTCTTATGTCCCATCATCACAGTGTTAAGCACGGATTCCTCATCGAAAGCAAACTGGTTCTGGTTAAGGACAGCCATACGCTCCCCGGGAGTGATATCTACATTACCTTTATTAGGCTCGATTTCACCACTTACAATTTTTAGAAATGTTGATTTCCCGGCTCCATTCGCACCGATAACACCGTAACAATTTCCTTTGACGAAATTGATATTTACTTCATCGAACAATACCCGCTTACCATAGGCAAGGGTTACATTATTTACACTGATCATAATTATTAAAAATGGGCGCAAAGATAAGGGTTCACCTTCACTTTGAAATGCTGAAATAAGGCTAAGTGAATCCATACTGCCTTTAGATAGAATTGCACGCTCTTTTAAATGCACGCGGAGCTAATTGTTAGTCGGTCATTAACCTTATTTTTGCAAAATGTACTTAGCAAACATGATGCATGCCCTGGTGATAGAGGCACTTTCAGAACTATACGGGGCAGCTTTCACTGACAAGGATTTCCAGATCAACCAGACAAAGCCGGAATTCGAAGGCGATTATACCGTAGTCCTCTTCTCGTTATTAAAGAAGACCTCTCAATCACCCCAGGTACTTGGTGAAGCATTGGGCAATAAGCTTGTAGCAGAGAATGCATCATTTTTTAGCTCATTTAATATCATAAAAGGGTTTCTTAACCTCACGATCTCCAATACCTACTGGGTAAACCTGCTTGCAACAAACTACAACGACCCCTGTTTTGGAAAGCAGCCCCTGAATGGTAAAAGAGTGATGGTAGAGTATTCTTCTCCCAACACCAACAAGCCATTACATCTTGGTCATCTTCGTAATAACTTCCTGGGCTGGAGCGTGTCAGAAATTCTGAAGGCAAATGGTTACGAAGTGTTGAAAAGCAGCATTGTAAACGACAGGGGAATACACATTTGCAAAAGCATGATCGCCTGGCAAAAATTTGGCAATGGCGAAACGCCTGAATCTTCCGGCAAAAAAGGGGATCATCTTGTCGGTGACTTTTACGTAATGTTTGAAGATGAACTCAAAAAGCAGGCAACGGAACTACTTGAAAAAGAAAATGCCGGTGAGATTTCCCATTACAGCATAGAACAGCAGGAACAACTCATCATGCTACAGCAGCAACGAAATAAATTTTTAGAAGAGGACGATTCAAAATCAAAGGAGAGAATTACAAAAATAGATGCGGAGTTGATGGAAACGCGTCGGGGGGCCACGGATATTATGCTTGAAGTGAAAAGTATGTTATTGGACTGGGAGGCTGGTAAACCCGATGTTATCGAATTATGGACAATGATGAATGGATGGGTCTACGATGGGATGAACACCACCTATTATAACATAGGGAGTGATTTTGATAAAACCTATTATGAGAGTAACACTTATCTGCTTGGAAAAGACATTGTGCAGGATGGCCTTGATAAGAACACTTTTTACCGGAAACCAGATAGCAGTGTCTGGATTGATTTAACGGCCGAAGGCCTTGATGAAAAACTGGTTCTGCGTAAAGACGGCACTTCCGTGTACATTACACAGGACATTGGCCTGGCGAAACAGAAATACGACGAGTACAAAATAGACCAAAGTATTTACGTGATTGGTGATGAGCAGAATTACCACATGAAGGTTCTAAAGCTCATTTGTCAGAGAATAGGACTTAAATATGCTGATGATATACACCATCTAAGCTACGGCATGGTGGAGTTGCCGTCGGGGAAAATGAAAAGCAGGGAGGGCACAGTAGTTGATGCTGACGATATTATTGAGGAAATGGAGAAAGAGGCCAGGGAAAAGACAGAAGCACTGGGAAAAGTAAAGGATTTTTCAGCGGAGGAACTTCAGCAATTGTATCATACTATTGGCTTAGGAGCTTTGAAATTCTTCCTCTTACGTGTTGACCCAAAAAAGCGAATGGTATTCAACCCGGAGGAGAGCATCGACTTTCACGGCTTCACCGGGCCATTTATTCAATACAACTATGCTCGTATAAGGAGTATTTTACGGAAGAATGAGATTGGTGATGACGCTGAGAAAAAAAACATATATTTGGCACTCGATTTTTTGCCGCTTGAAAAAGAACTGATTACGTCTCTTGAAAAATACCCTGTGATTATTAAACAGGCCTGTGAGGAATTGAACCCTTCAGCGATAGCGGTATACATTTTTAATATTGCTAAAACTTTCAGTTCATTTTTTGCAGAACATTCCATTTCAAACGCGGAAACGCCGGAGAAAAAACAATTGCGTTTACATTTGAGTATGATGACAGCAAACGTTATTAAAAGTGGAATGGGGTTGTTGGGTATCCAGGTACCGGAAAGAATGTAGAACAAGCGTATTGCAAATGATTTTTAAAAGACTAAAGACAGAAAGTGAAGGCTATAATATAACTGCAGTTGCAGATTTACCCCGCTACTTTCGACAGAATTTAATAGACTATGACAAAGAAAATAACAAAGATTGGAGTTTTATGTAGTGGAGGTGATAGCCCGGGCATGAATGCAGCTATCAGGGCTGTAGTACGCACTGGTATATACCATGGTCTGGAGGTATACGGTATTATGCGCGGTTATAGCGGCATGGTAGAAAATGATATTGTGAAGATGGAAAGTCGCAGCGTGGCTAATATTATCCAGCGCGGTGGCACAATTTTAAAGACAGCCCGTTGTAAAGAATTTTTTACACCTGAGGGCAGAAAAAAAGCATATGATAACCTCAAAGCCAGGGGCATTGAAGGGCTTGTGATTTTAGGTGGCGACGGTAGTTTCCGTGGCGCCCAAATTTTCAGCAATGAATTTGATATTCCATGTATCGGCCTGCCGGGTACGATAGATAAAGATATTGCGGGAACAGAATTTACCATCGGTTTTGATACAGCGGTTAATACAGCCGTCGAAGCAATTGACAAAATCCGGGACACTGCGGATGCCCATGACCGTTTGTTTATTATTGAAGTAATGGGTCGCGATGCAGGATATATTGCGCTACACAGCGGCATTGCTACTGGTGCGGAAAATATTCTTATCCCCGAGAAAAAAACAGACGTTGATAAAATTATAAAGTCGTTGCAGGAAAAAGAAAAAAGGAAAAAACTGGTTAACCTGATTATTGTAGCGGAAGGTGAAGACGGTGGCGCTGATCAGCTGGCGAAGGCCATTAAAGAACAGGTTCCTGGGTTGGAAACAAGGGTTTGCATTCTTGGCCATATACAGAGGGGCGGCTCTCCATCATGCATGGACAGGCTTATTGCCAGCCGGATGGGCTACCATGCTGTTGAATGTTTGCTGGAAGGGCGGCACAACGTATTCGTGGGAATCGTGAATAACAGGATGAATTATATTCCCCTGAATGAAGCAGTTAAGAAAAAACAACGCATTAGTGACCAGTGGATGGATATCGTACGAATTCTTTCGACCTAGAATAGAGGCTAGTTTAGTCTTCCGGTCAGAATCATTATTAATAAAAGAACAACCAATATACAATGAGTAAACATGTTAGCAAGTACCTGCATAGCAGTATGGATAATGAAGCAGGAATTGTACACGCACAAAAACGAACTAAGATTGTTGCGACCGTAGGCCCCGCCTGCGACACATACGATAAACTCCTCGAGCTGGTAAAAGCGGGTGTAAATGTTTTCAGGCTTAATTTCTCTCATGGTTCACATGAAGACAAAAAGAAGATCATAGAACATGTTCGCGCTATTACTAAAAACGAACCTTATAATATTGCCATACTTGCGGATTTGCAAGGACCGAAACTTAGGGTCGGTGACCTGGAAGACGGAAAGCTATTATTAAAATCAGGCGACAAATTTATCTTCACTACAGAAAAGATGGTAGGTACGAAAGATAAAATGTACGTCTCCTACCCTAACCTTGCCAAGGATCTGAAACTTGGAGAACGGGTATTTCTTGATGACGGAAAAATGGAATTGAAGGTAGAGGAAATTCTAAACGATAAGGAGATATTAGTGAGCGTTACGCTTGGCGGGCTGCTCACTCCCAAGAAAGGAGTTAACCTTCCGGATAGTGCTTTAACAATGCCATCCCTCACAGAAAAAGACCTGGAAGATTTCGAATTTATTATGACCCAGGACCTGGACTGGCTCGCATTATCGTTTGTACGCAAAGTCGAAGACATTGTAAACCTTAAGAAACTCGTTAAAGCAAACAATAGTAAGATTAAAGTAATTGCTAAGATAGAGATGCCTGAAGCGTTAAGAAATCTTCGCGACATCATTATCGAAAGTGACGGCATCATGATTGCCCGCGGTGATCTTGGAGTCGAAATTCCGATTGAGCAGGTGCCGGTGATACAAAAGGATATTATCCGCAAGTGTATGCACCGGGCTAAACCGGTTATTGTTGCCACTCAGATGATGGAAAGTATGATTGACCGTACTAAACCGAATCGGAGTGAAGTGAGCGATGTAGCTAATGCCGTACTTGAAGGAGCAGATGCTGTAATGCTTAGTGGCGAAACAGCTACCGGAAGTTACCCCACGCTGGTTGTAGAAACGATGAGTAAGATTATCAATGAAGTGGAAAAAACAGTTTTCAATTACGATCGTGATGATATCTTGACGCCACAGCCGCACTCACCATCATTTCTGAGCGACGCCATTTGTTACAGTGCGTGTAACCTCGCCAAGGAATCTCAGGCCAGTGCCCTGATAGGAATGACGCAAAGCGGCTATACTGCGTTTATGCTAAGTAGTTACAGGCCTAAATCACCGCTGTATATTTTCAGTAAAGAGAAGAGCCTCATTAACCAGTTGAGTTTGAGCTGGGGCGTGCGGGCATTTTATTATGCCGAAGAAGAAAGCCTGGATGATATCATTTTTGACCAAATCAATATTTTGAAGGAAAGGGGTTTTGTGAAAAAAGACGATGTGATTATTAACACAGGAAGTACGCCGGTTAAATTACACCTGCCTACAAATATTATCAAGATAACGAGAGTCGATTAAGAGATAAGCAAAAAATAAAAGAGGTATATAAAGCAGTTCTTGAAACTCTACTTTATATACCTTTTTTATTGGAGTATGCTACACCCAGTTGCAGATGATGAGAGAAGAAATGATATTGCCCACAAGCGCATACCCCCCGTTAATTAAAAAAAGTCCGCCGGGTTTCTTTTCATATAAATAATTTATAAAGATTGCAAAACTACCTAGCAAACCGGTTACCGTGCCGAGTTTCAATCCTCCTTCCATACCGGAAATCTCTAATCTGGCTCTTAATACAGAAATCAAAATGCTGATAAAGAACATCATTAAAAACGAAGTTACCATCAACGCCGCCATGCCTTTCTTTGCGTCAGCATTATCCGGATTGATGTTAAGATATTGAAGCCATTTCTTTACAAACAGCAGTTTCGAATACCATACCGCACCAAGCAGAAAGAAAGCAACAGCGCCGCAGAATATGGCAGGCCAGTTAAGCTCCGTAAAAATTATCGTATTCATTGAAGCGTTGTTTTGGTTAAAACAGAAAAATACAAACAGTTTACGGGATTGTCAAGTACCCCACAGCTGCGCTAAATCGCCTGGAGCAACGAAAG
>JANXYS010000135.1 GCA_025355935.1 Chitinophagales bacterium
GGCCCTGAGAAAAGCTATTCTTACCTGTGATGTTTAAAAATTTAAAACCTATAATTTAAATAAGATGCCAGAAAACCAATACGATGCCATTGTAATAGGCTCCGGGATAAGCGGAGGCTGGGCAGCCAAAGAATTAAGTGAAAAAGGCCTTAAGGTGCTAATGCTTGAACGGGGGCGGGATATCGAGCATATAAAAGACTATGTAAATGCTAATAAGGAAAGCTGGGAATTCCCACACCGAGGACAGCCAACCCAGCAGATGAAAAATGACTACCCGGTTCTTAAACGAGACTATACCCTTAGTGAGGAAACACTGGGTATGTGGGCAAATGAAAAAGACTCACCATATACCGAGGTAAAAAGATTCGATTGGTACAGGGGTTATCATGTTGGCGGAAGATCCCTCCTTTGGGGGCGGCAGAGTTACAGGCACAGTAAAGCAGATTTTGAAGCGAATGCAAAAGATGGCATTGCGGTAGACTGGCCTATCAGATATGATGATTTAAAAGATTGGTACAGCTATGTGGAGAAGTTTGCAGGTATACAGGGAACGAAAGAAGGCCTTGATGTTCTTCCTGACGGAGAATATATGCCCGGCATGGAAATGAACGTAGTAGAAAAAGATATTGCAGCCAAATTAAAAACCAAATTTAATGGGGAGCGCCATATGTTTATTGGCCGAAGTGCAAATATAACTCAGCCTCACAACGACCGTACAAATTGCCAGTACCGCGACAGGTGTTGGAGAGGATGCCCGTTTGGGGCCTACTTCAGCACACAATCTGCCACGTTGCCCGCAGCTAGAAAAACCGGCAATCTTACTCTTGAAGCAAATAAAATAGTTACGAAGATCCTTTTCGATAAAGATAAAAAACGCGCAACGGGTGTACAGGTTATTGATGCCGTAACAAATAAAACGTACGACTACCAATCAAAGATTGTATTTGTATGTGCCTCGACTTTCAATTCAACCTGGATCCTTATGAACTCCGCAACCGACGTTTGGGAAGGCGGCCTCGGAAGTAGCAGTGGTGAGCTAGGGCATAACGTAATGGACCATCATTTCAGGCTTGGCGCAAGTGGAACTGCGGAAGGCTTTGATGATAAATACATTTATGGGCGGAGGCCTACCGGCATTTACGTTCCACGATTCAGGAATGTTGGATCCGACAAGAGAGATTACATACGTGGTTTCGGTTACCAGGGAGGTGCGGGCCGCGGAAGAGGCCAGGACGTTGCAGAATTTACCCTCGGCGCCGACCTGAAAGATGCGTTGAGTGAGCCAGGCAAATGGAATATGAATTTACTTGCTTTCGGCGAAATGCTTCCTTATCATGATAACAAGATCACGCTCGACAAAGCCAAAAAAGATAAATGGGGGCTGCCTGTTCTTTCATTTGATGTTGAAATTAAAGATAATGAAATGCGCATGCGTAAAGACATGATGAATGACGCCGCGGAAATGCTTAATGCAGCTGGTTTAAAAGACGTTAAGACGTACGATTCAGGCTATGCTGTCGGACAGGGCATACATGAAATGGGTACAGCGAGAATGGGCAGAGATCCAAAAACGTCTGTGCTTAACGGCAATAACCAGGTTTGGGACGCTCTCAATGTATTTGTTACCGACGGAGCCTGTATGACATCAGCCTCCTGCGTTAATCCGTCCCTTACTTATATGGCATTAACAGCAAGGGCTGCTGATTTTGCTGTCAAGGAACTTAAGAAAGGAAACCTTTAATTTATCATTCTTAACCGAACTACAATCATGGGATTTGCAGCGCTGATATCAGTATTGAAACTTCAAATCTCATCATTCATAACTTATAATTAATGAAATTATGGAACGCAGGGAACTATTAAAAATGATTGCAGTACTTACCGGAGGTGCTGTTATAGGAGGCGAGGTATTTTTGTCTGGCTGCAAAACTGCAGCAAAGAAAGATGCCGGATTTAGTACTGAAAACATTGCCATGCTGGACGAAGTGGGTGAAACGATCATTCCCACCACTAATACCCCGGGCGCGAAGGCGGCAAAAATTGGGGACTTCATGAAAACAATGGTAACCGATTGTTATACCCAGGCTGAACAGGATGCATTCACCAAAGGTATTGGTCAATTAGATGATGCCAGTGAGAAAGCGAACGGGAAGTCATTTATGGAATCAACGCCTGAACAACGCCATAGCTTATTGGTAGCGCTTGAAAAAGAAGCGAAAGAGTTTAACGGCAAGAAAAACGATTCAGAAAAATCAGCAAGGGAGTCTTCTAAAACTGGCGGCAAAGATTTCACGGCAGCACCGGTTCATTATTACACGATGATGAAACAATTAACCTTGTTTGGATACTTCACCTCAAAACCCGGTGCTACCCAGGCATTAAGGAATGTCCCCGTGCCAGGTAAATATATTGGTGATCTGCCTTATAAAAAAGGAGATAAGGCCTTCGGCTAAAAAAATACAATGGATATCAAAGGGCAGTAATAACTGCTCTTTTTTTATGGGGGAATTTATGCAACATTCGGAAGCTATAAGGTGGCGCGGCAAAATTCATCCGCAAAAATTCAGTTTTTTTATAACATAAGCAATGTGGCATTAATTTTTCA
>JANXYS010000198.1 GCA_025355935.1 Chitinophagales bacterium
TAAACTGCACGTGCTTTGTGGCTGTCGCCAGCTACAATTTTTTTTTCACTGTTTTCGAAGTCAGAGCTGTATCTGCTGATCGCAGTTTCTATTTAAACACCCTAATTAAGTCTGTCCTGGCCGCCCCGATTTGCCTCTAAATGCATATTTTTGCACTTTGCTTAACATATGTACGATTTCAAAGATTCAAAATTTTTGCGGGGATTTATTTATTTCTTCGTCGGCATTTTCACTTACCCCGGGCTTAATTTAGTGAATCACCTGGAAATAAAGGGGATGGATAAACTGGCAAAACTCCCCCGAAAGAATGTGCTCTTTGTGAGCAATCACCAAACCTACTTCGCCGATGTTATTACATTCATACATATATTTTGCGCCATGAAATGGGGCAGAAGACGAAGCCTCGGAATTCCGTATTATTTACTTCTACCCTTTACAAGAGTGCGATACGTTGCTGCTGAAGAAACTATGAAAAGTACCTGGCTTACCAGGATCTTCACCCTGGCAGGTGCCATCACCGTAAAGAGAACCTGGCGCGAGGAAAGCGGCGAAGCGCGACGCGGCCTCGATCCCGGCGACACACGTAAAATTGCACGGGCACTCAGCGATAACTGGGTAATCACTTTTCCTCAAGGCACCACCAAGCCTTTCGCCCCCGGAAGAAAAGGAACCGCATTTATCATTAAACAAACCCGTCCGATCGTGGTACCCGTGGTTATAAGCGGCTACTGGCGTGCATTTAATAAAAAAGGTTTACGATTTAAAAAGAAAGGAAGTAACCTCTCAGTTACTTTTAAAGAACCCCTGGATATCGACTACAATGAAAGCTGTGAACATATCCTTGATGTAATCATGGACAGCATCGAGCAAAGTAAAAAGTTCATGCATAAAAGTAAACACCACCTCCTCACCAACGTCGACAAATAGAAGTTCTTTTTTTATTTAATAAGTGAGCAGAACCGTTTCACGAAGTGAAACTAATTCGTGCACTTATAGGTAGAGAATAAAAATTCGTATAAGTTCCTCAAAAAAATTCGTGCCTAAAATCCGTGTACCTTCTTCAAAAAAGTTCATGCCTAAAATTTCGTGTAACTTCTTCAAAAGACCCGTGTAACTACTTTACGAAAAGTGCCTTCAATTCTTCCGCATCTTCAGGTTTCATCTTCCCGCCAAGAATCAACCGCAGTTGCCTTCTTCTCAATGCACCTTCAAATAACTTTTGTTCCTCATCTGTCTCGGGTATAAGCATATTTACGGGTCGCGATTTCCCATTGGGGTCGAGTGCTACGAACGTATAATAAGCTTCATTACTCTTATACTTATATTGTTGTATAACATCCTCACCCCACACTTTCATGTGCACTTCCATGCTGCTGTTGAATGATCGCGTCACTTTGGCTTCTATATGTACCACATTTCCAATCTTGATGGGTGTTTCAAAAGAAATGTTGTCAACTGATGCAGTAACTACTGGCGCTCCGCTGTGTTTCATGGCCGACAGTGCAGCGGCAATATCCATCCAGTACATCAACCTGCCACCCATCAGGTTGCCGAAATTGTTTGTATCATTAGGTAACACAAGTTCTGTCATGATCACCAGCGACTGGCCTGCTTTCTTTTCCATTATCCCTATAAATTTTTGCAAATATACTGCAAGTGCCGGCAGAAGATAATCCCTGCTCAATGATATAATTATATATGCGGTATGTTGCGGAGGCATTCCCTGTGCTTTAATTCCTAAATTTGCACGATGATGTCATTTGATAATACGGAATTCGCCTTTGCTTATAAATCTGATAAAGAACTTAAACGCGCACAATTCCTGTTTTCTTCGATGGGCAATTCATTCCTTTTACATTCAGGTCTGAAACTTATGCCGATAGCAATGAAATTTCGGTTCCCTTTTACAAAGTCGCTTATCAGGCAAACAATTTTTAAACAGTTCGTGGGTGGCGAGACGTTGCAACAAACAGCGGTAGTAGCCGATAAATTGGGGCAGTACAATGTACAGGTTATCCTGGATTATGGTGTTGAAGGGGGTAACGATGGCGAGACCGGCTACGAACAGGCAACCCAGGAATTCATCAACGTGATCAATTACGCAGCTACGCAAACCAATATACCTTTCATGAGTATAAAGGTTACCGGCATTGTGCGATTTGAGTTATTGGAGAAAATTGACTCTGCTATGCACAGCAGCGAAACCACTTTAATGAAGCGTTATTATAAAGTGATCAGCATGCTCTCAATAGAGGAACAGGATGAGTGGCAACGGGCCGTAAACAGGATGATCAGGATTTGCGAAATCGCTTCGCGAAAAAATATTGGTGTGCTGGTTGATGCTGAAGAAACCTGGATACAGGATCCTGTTGATGCACTTACAGTTTTGATGATGGATACTTACAACAAAGAAAAAGCAGTTGTATACAACACCATCCAGTTATATCGGCATGACAGGCTTAGGTTTTTAAAAGATTGTTACGAAGCGGCCACGGAGCGGCAATTTATACTGGGTGCGAAGCTTGTTAGGGGTGCTTATATGGATAAGGAAAGACGCCGTGCCGCTGAGCTGGGTTATCCTTCCCCGATACAACCCGATAAAGAAACCTGCGACCATGATTACAACGATGCCGTTGAATTTTGCATTGAGCAGCTTCAACAAATAGCGGTTATAATTGCTTCGCATAATGAAAGAAGCAACCTGTATGCAACCCAGCTACTTGATGAGAAAGCCATTCCGCACAATCATCCTCATATACATTTTTCACAACTGTATGGCATGAGTGATAACATTACGTTTAATCTTGCCAGGAGCGGCTGCAGCGTAAGCAAATACCTGCCATTCGGTCCCATAAAAGATGTTGTTCCTTACCTGCTTCGCCGTGCACAGGAAAACAGTTCTGTATCAGGTCAAACTGGTCGTGAGCTGGGCCTGATAAAAAGAGAAATGGATCGCCGGAAAATAAGTTGATTTGCGGGTTTCGTTATTTTTTATATATTTCCAGTATTATTAACTTAACTAAACCAAAACTTATGACCACGGAAAACGATTCCATTGACGTGCGCGAATTCGAACAACGCAAACTTCCCTCAGGTTTAAATGTCCTCACTATTTTATCCATTATCGGCTGCGTATTACAGCTTGGGGGTGCCATCTACCAGTTTGCAACTGCAAAAACAACGTATGATAACCGTGATGCTACTTACGCAAAAATGACATCACCAGACATGCCCTCTGCTGCCCGTAAAATGGTTGGCGATCCCGAAGTATTTATGAATACCCTCGTCAAAAACTATGAGAATAAAATTCCGATTATGTTGCTGGCGTTAGTATCCGTTGCACTTTGTTTTTACGGAATAATGCTAATGCGAAAACTTAAAAAGCAGGGGTATATGTTCTATATCATTGGCGAACTGCTTCCATTTTTATCACTGCTCCTGTTTGTGGGTACTTTCGCAATGCATGGCGTTGGTTTTATGATTGCTGTTGCATTTACGCTCCTGTTTGTAATACTGTATACAGTTAATCGTAAAGATTTGATCGATTAATTATTTGCGCAACATTTTATAGATCCGGATCGCACTTAGTAAGAGAATGATGAGCATGGAAATACCAACCAGGCCCCAAACCAAACTCATACTTTGCTTAACGGAAACAAGCATTACAATAGCCACCAGTAATATGGTGGCTATTTCGTTCCATATACGCAGCTGTTGCGACGTATACTTAAATATCCTTCGTTGTTGTTGGGCATAAATTGCCTGCAGTGTAAAATGATAGGCATAGAGCAGCACTACAAAACCTATTTTAAATACGAGCCATTGCGGAAGGCTGCCATAAAGAACACCCATCCAGGTTCCGAACACCAGGGTTAATACAGCTGAAGGCCATGTAATACCCAGCCACAACCTGCGGCTCATGATAGTAAACTGCTCGCGGAGGATAGAACGTGCCGGTTCAGGTTTCTCATTGGCTTCTGTGTTGTAAATAAATAATCTTGGAATATAAAACATGCCAGCAAACCAGGTAACTACGAAAATAATATGGATAGCTTTTACATAAAAATACATAGTACTATTTAAAAATTATTTTGGCGCGTTC
>JANXYS010000201.1 GCA_025355935.1 Chitinophagales bacterium
TTGTATAACAATATTCAGGGCCCCGACACATGTGTCGGGGCCCTGAATATTGTTATACAAATATGGCTATGACACAATCAATCTTTGACTGTTCCACCACCAGGCCTTGTTATTTGAATGTATATTTGTCATTAGATTGCAAATATGAGACAGATTAATGAGACAACAAAATTAATTTTAAATGTAATAAATAAAGCATGAAGATTTCGCACAATCAAGAAGGGGATCAAGGGTTTTTTTATTTTTTATCAGGCGATAAAAAAATCGGGGAAATGACCTACTCAATAAAAAATAAAAAACTAATGGTTATTGATCACACTGAAGTTGATAAGTTATTTCGCGGTAAGAAAATTGGTTATGAATTAGTAGAGGCCGGAGTAGCATTTGCCCGCCAGAAAAATTACAAGATATTACCACTATGCGCTTTCGCGAAAAAGATGACGGGATTAGACCCGGACAAATATTCCGACGTCTTAACTGCTTAGATATGCTATTCGGTTTCATTAATAATTTTTAAGGATGATTCTCACAATTTTTGGAAGTACCGGTGAAGTTGGAAAGGAGTTGGTAAACCAGGCTGTTCACGATGGACATGAAGTGCGGGCCTTTGGGCGGAATGTCTTTACGGCTGGCTTCGCCGACAATGCAGCCCTGCAGCTATTGAATGGTGCCGTCTTTGATAAGACCCAGGTTTTGAAGGCAATTACTGGTGCGGACGCTGTACTTAGCGCGATGACCAGCAACGGGAATGGCGTTGATCATACGCTTTCGTTGGGTATCAAAAATATAATTACTCAGATGGGAAAGGCCCGTGTTAAGCGTATTGTCGCACTTGGGCACTCGGGCGTTTTAAATGTTTCTAACGAAAACGGGGAGCTGCTGATGGACCAGGAAAGTTTTCCGCCCCCACTCATCCCTGTGGCCCTCGAAAATTTTAAAGCCTACCAGTCACTCAAACTTTCAGATTTAAACTGGACATTATTGTGTCCCGCTGAAGTAAGAGAAGACTCTCCAACTGGCAATTTTCGCACAGCTTCGCAGGTTTTCCCTGCTGTATTTCCTTCGGAGGTAAGCACGGGGGATATTGCTCTCTTCATGCTAGGCGAATTGCGACATGATGAATATGTGAATTGCCGCGTCGGAATTTCTAAGTAACGAAGATGAATTAACCAACAGGTTGAAGACTTTATACCGTTATTAACAGTTCAAATTTTGGAATATTCTCAAATTCAGTAATTTTACAAGGTGAAAAAAACACTACTCGCACTTCTTCTTATTGTCCTGGTAACTGCGTCTAAGGCGCAGAAAGTTGACAGTATGTTTGTTAACCTCTATACTGATAGCCTTAAAAAAGGGACTTTTAATTATATAAATGTTGATGGTCTTATGAGTAATGGTACCTATCGCCCACTCGATAGCACTTATATTATTTTCAAAAGTGATCATGGCAAATTTTATGGCAATAGCCTCTGGCTAGACAAAGATTTCAAGGAGGAAAAAGTTCACATTAGTATTGCTCTGAAGAAAAATATCCGAAATTATAGGGAGTTTGATCTCTATATCAAGAAAAAACTGGATGACGAAAACTTAAAGACTAGCGAACAGATTATAAACGAAATGAGGGGTAATTCAACCAGGAAGAAGAAGAGTTAAGATTATTAGCTGTACAACATTAAATGATAAATGCCCTGGATTTCCGGGGCATTTATCATTTAAAGAATTAGTTAAGCAAACTTCTTAGCATCTTCAAGAAATTTAGCTAGCCCTATATCAGTTAACGGATGTTTTAGAAGGCCGAGTATTGATTCTAACGGGGATGTACAAACGTCTGCACCCGCCTCCGCACATTTGATAATATGCAGTGCACTACGGATAGAAGCAGCTAAAATTTCGGTTTTGTAACCCTGAATGTCAAACAAACCACGAATCTGGTAAATGAGCTCCATGCCATCCCAACCACTGTCGTCAATTCTTCCAAGAAATGGAGATACATAACTGGCTCCTGCTTTAGCTGCAAGTAGCGCTTGCCCGGCAGAAAAAATGAGCGTGCAATTTGTTCGGATGCCATTATCTGAAAACCATTTAATAGCCTTTATGCCGTCCTTTATCATTGGAACTTTGACAACGATATTTTTATTAATAGCAGCGAATTTTTTACCTTCCTCAATCATGGTTGCAAAATCGGTTGTTACCACCTCAGCACTGATATCACCATCAACAATGGCACAGATATCCGCATAGTGTTTCATCACTGCATCAATTCCTTTAATACCTTCCTTAGCCATAAGAGACGGGTTAGTAGTCACTCCATCAAGAATACCTAAATCCTGCGCTTCCTTTATCTGATCAAGATTCGCAGTGTCAATAAAAAATTTCATAGTAATTATATTTTGAGTGTTGTAAAGGGGATATACAAGCCAAAGATCATGCCTGCCGAATTACATCAAGAGAGTGTAAATAAAAAATGGCAAGTTACTTACATCGCACCGCTCAACCA
>JANXYS010000226.1 GCA_025355935.1 Chitinophagales bacterium
ATTCAACCCCTCCCCGGCTTCTGTTGATTACGTAGAAATATATAACAGGAGTAATAAAATTTTAAACCTCAGAAACGCGTACCTGGCGAATCGCAACAGCATGGGAACAATTTCCAGCATCGTTCAACTCACGTCGGAGGACAGGACTTTATTGCCCGGGGAATATATGGTAGCTACCTCAAATGTAGCAGCAGTCACCTCGTTTTATATAGCAAAAGACATGGACGCTTTCCTAACAGTTTCCCTGCCATCATACAACGATGATGCTGGTAAAGTGATCTTATTAAACGAACAGGGTAATATTATTGACGAGATTAGTTATCTCGATAGCTGGCAGTTCTCATTATTAAATAATAAGGAAGGCGTTGCACTAGAAAGGATTGACCCTGCCGACACCTCGCTCGCTCCTAACATCCAACAAAAAAATTGGCATTCCGCTGCCACATCAGCCGGCTATGGTACTCCGACTTATAAAAACTCGCAGTTTAGGACAGACTTAGAGGTACAGGGCAACATTACTGTTTCGCCTGAAATAATCAGTCCTGATAACGACGGTTTTGACGATTTTGCAACGATCAACTACCGGTTTCCTGAGCCAGGTTACATTGCAAATATTACTATTTTTGATGGAGTGGGACGGCCTGTCCGATACTTGCAGCGAAATGCATTAAGTGGAATTAATGGAAACTACCGTTGGGATGGCCTCGGCGAAAAGCAACAAATACTTCCCGCAGGTCTCTATATAGTTTATGCCGAAGTCTTTAATTTAAACGGAAAAACAAAGAGATATAAAAAAACTATTGTGCTTGCCAAACGAAAATGATTTGAACGTGCGTTGCACGATACCATAAGAGGCATAAAATAGAGAGACCCTCACGATGAATATTTAACAACAGATTTAGAAGGATCTTTAATATAAAGGTTCTTTAACTACAAAGACATTCTATAGTCTGCTTTCTTGTGCATGTCAAAATATCAGATCCTCCTCATAAGTTCGAAAGCGTGGGTTGTTCCTGGCACTACTCTAACATTAAAAAGACAATCGGTGCCAAATGTAAGTACCAGGTATTAAATGTTATGGAAGCCGTTGAGTGCTTGCAATCTATTAGTTGATTCGCAGCAATTTATTGAGTTGATAAAACTATTAAATCCGAACTGACCGTTCCCCTGCGCGACATCGTTACTGCAGTCCTCGCTTTTTCCATATGCTATAACTAAACATCTCAAGGTTTGGATGATATTAGTCAGAGCGTAGATATTTAATTAGAAAAAAGTTTTTCTTCGTGAGTTAACTGACCTAACCTATTTAACCCCTCTATAATGACCCGGTACTTCGTACAATTATCGCTATTAAGAAAGGAAATCTTCAGGCGGCGTGTATTTTTATCAAGAAGCAAATTGGGACCCCAGTATATTGTTGATCGAAGATCATCCGCTTTATTAATGTCTAAAGCCAGCTCATAATCGGGCGAATAAAATTCCTTGATTCCTGAATAGCCAGCGATATTTACAAAATCTAATCCTTTCACGCTTTGAGAACTATTACCGCCTTTCTTAAGATAGACTGCCACGGCACCGCCCGCGCCACCACCGCTTGCCCCGAAAAAAGGAGGACGATACACCTTTACCATCGCGACATCGCTCATCTGTACATTTTGAATGGCTGTCACTTCGCTTGGGGACTCGTTTAAAAAAAGGCTCGTAGCACTACCGCGCCAGGAAATTGTAGGAGTTCCTTCTGTTGTAACCTGTAACCCCGCAACTTTGGATTTCAGGTAGTCAAGAATGCTGATAGCACTTCTTGCGAAAGGATCCGTTTCTGTGATAAAAGTATACCCGTCACCTCCGGAAAATAATCCCGATGTATATTCATCCTCCATTTTTCGCTGGGGCGACTTTGCCTTAGTACTTACTACGACAGTACCCAGTTCTTTAATCTTGTTCCCTTCAAAAAACTGGTCTCTTTCTTTCTGTGCAAAAAGCCTGTTTTTTCTTTCTGTAATACTATCCGGTCGTGACGGAATGAATGAAGAATTTAACATCAGAGGGGGAAATTTGCTTTCGCGGATATAGGCGCCATTGAAATTAAAACTCGATGCATTTGTAAGCTTCTTGTCCTTATCCACATTAAACTGGTAATACACTTTTGCGGTATCAAAAAACATCAGGTGATCAATTTTAAATGATCCATCCTGGTTCACTCCCATGAGTAGAATTTCGGATCCTCCATTTTTTGTATTAATAATCGCGGTAATTGATTTATCCTTTAATAAAAGTTTTGAGGGGCCATAAACCGTACCACCGACAGACAAGTTATTTTCGGGAAAGTATTTTATGGCAGGCAATCGTCCGGCCATAATATCTTCCCATTTAAATCTGCTCCAGCCATTAGTCAACATTACCAGGTCCAGCTGCTTATTTAAAGAATCGTCCTCGGAAACAAAGTACTGTGCCGGGTTAAAAACCTTTCCCTTCAGATCGCTGGTAAGCAGCAGTTCTGAAAAGATATTTTCCCTAAATCCACCAGTAGGGTTCAAAGATTCATCGATTACGGCAACCGAAAGATTACTTAAAGTAGTATCTCCTACATCTATCTGAAGCACATTTTTCCTTCTTTTTCCCAGATTTAACTCGATCGCATGAAGATCAGTATTAAAGAAATAATTTCCGTGTTTAACAAAAATTAGACGTTGGGCTACAGGTATTTGCTGAGCGTTGAAGACGGTGACCTGCATGATGCCATCAGCCAAGTTATCCATTGGTAACGCTGCCGTCACTTTTGTTTTTACCGCCAGATTTATCCTGGCGCTATAAACAAGCTGTTGCTGCATTTGTGCTATAATGTAGAAGGATTTAAAATCATCTGTAACCGCGGCCGGTCGCTCGAGCGTATATTTTGGAACAGACCCATCGATGTTGATGGATAGGGCGATACCACTCACTCTAGACGCGGGTAACTTTGTTTCATGAAGTATACCTTTTTTATCTTTCCAATTAGCTTTATAGCTTTTTCCGGGCAAGGCATTAAACATAAAGCTTCCCATACCATCGTGCGACGAAGCAAAGGTGGATACTATTTTTTCGTCATCATCAACAATATTACCTGCCAAATTTAAAGGCTGCCCGTTCTGATTACAAGCCTTAAAAGCGATACGGCACGGCGCTCCCGCAATAAGATCTCCTCCTTCAGGGAAGAAAGTCAGCGTATAGCTTTCTGCCGGTTTCGATCTGCTGGGATTTTTAGGAATTAAACTTATTTGTTTGAAATACTGCAATGACGAATCAAAATTTAACATCCATGACGTATAGGCACGCACGAACACAACGTTTCCCCTGATCGAGTCTGGTATGTCAAAGGAAGACGATGCGCCGTAAGCATAAACAGGCATTACTTTACGTTGCAGAACAGTACCTTTCTCATTAAGCAGCTCCGCATAAGCTGTGCCACTGATGCTATTTGGGAAGCTGGTAGCCAATAAGTACATTTTAAACCAAATGGTTTCACCCGGGTTATAATAAGGTCGATCATATTGAAGGTAAATTTTTTCCTGGGGAAACCTGATTTCGGAATCGTTCAACAAAGAATCGATTCGCTGGCTAAAAGCGGCAGATGATGAAAAAAAATACATCAGTATGAACAGTCCTATTTGAAAAAGATTCTTTTTGATCATTGAGATTCAAAGTTTGATTCGAATAAAAACCAATTGCTTAATTAAGAGAACACTAATTTACTGCTAAACATTTGTATGCAAAAAAAACCGGGACATTCGTCCCGGTATAATTTTATCTACCAATATTATTAATATCATCGTCAAAGTTATCAGGTAACTTTTGGAGCAAGGCGTGAACATATAAATAACCTCCTACTGCGGATATAAGTCCAAAGAGCATGAGTCCGATAAGGTTCCCCGTACCGAAGACTACAGCGCCTAATATAAAACCAAGGAATTCAGCGCCGAGCCACGCCAGTATTGTATAAATTTTCCAGGTTCTGGGCTTGAGGCCTTTACTGGCCGCAAGAAGGCCCATTTTTCGTGTAAGATATATTAGCGCAAATATTTCCAGCATGTGATTTTGTTAGCCTCTTTTAAACCAGGTCAATGTCAAAGTTTACAAGTTGTACAAATTCGGAAATGCGCTCATCAATATCGGCCTTGGTGATTTCCTTTAATCTTTCAGGCCCAAATTTTTCGACACAAAAGCTAGCCATTGCGCTACCAACGATGATTGCCGTTTTCATATTGCTAAAGCTGATGTCGCGGGTTTTTGCAAGATGTCCCATAAAGCCTCCGGCGAAAGTATCGCCCGCACCAGTTGGATCAAAAACTTCTTCAAGCGGTAATGCTGGCGCAAAGAACACGTGATTTTCATGGAATAACAATGCACCATGTTCCCCTTTTTTAATGATTAAAAATTTAGGTCCCATCAACAGTATTTTGCGAGCCGCTTTTACAAGAGACACTTCATCACTTAGCTGACGCGCTTCTCCATCATTTACCAATAAGACATCTATCTCTTTAAGCACCAATTTCAGATCGTCCATCGCGATATCCATCCAAAAATTCATAGTATCCATAACTATTAATTTTGGACGCACCTTCATTTGCCTGATAACACTCAATTGGAGGCTAGGCATAAGATTACCAAGCATAAGAAACTCAGCGCCCTGGTAGCTATCTGGTACAACCGGCTTAAAATCCTCGAGTACGTTAAGGTCGGTTACAAGTGTATCCCGGGTATTCATATCGATGTGGTACTTTCCGCTCCAGAAAAACGATTTTTTATCGGGTACTATTTCAACACCTTCGAGCTCGATACCGCGACGAGTAAGTTCATCCATTTCTTCCTGCGGAAAATCATTCCCAACAATTGAAATTTGTTGAACTGGCTTAACAAAATTGCTGGCTGCATAAGCTACGTAAATTGCAGAACCTCCTATTATTTTATCTACTTTACCAAAGGGTGTTTCTATGGCATCGAAAGCCATGGTACCTAGAGTTATCAAAGACATAAAGAAGTTTAATTGTTTGTAATGACTGCTAAAAAACGGGGCAAAAGTAGGTATAAATTTTGTTTTACCAGTACTACTTCGATATTAGTAAATTTGCAACTGTATGTTATTACAGGTTCACCCAAAAAATCCTCAGCCACGATATATTAAGCAATTAGCCGAATGTCTGCAGGATGGTGGAGTGATTATTTACCCGACAGATACAATTTACGGTATCGGCTGCGACATCTTTCAACATAAAGCTATCGACCGCATTTGCGCCTTAAAAAATGTTGATCCGCAAAAAGCCCAGTTGTCTTTTATCTGCCCGGATCTCAGTAAACTTAGCGACTTCACTAAAAGTATTGATACACCACTCTACCGAATGCTCAAAACCCATTTGCCCGGACCGTATACATTTATCCTCCCTGCGAGCAAACAGGTTCCTAAAATACTTCAGAGTAAAAAATCTACAATAGGTTTACGTGTTCCTGACAATGAAATTTGTCATGAGATTCTATCTGCGCTTGGCAACCCTTTGCTCAGTGCGTCTCTTCCAGGCGATATGGTAGAAGAGTATACCGACCCCGAAGTAATTTATGAACGCTTCGGCGATCAGGTTGATTTTGTAGTAGATGGCGGAATTGGAGGAATGATTCCTTCCACGGTGGTGGATTGTACAACTGCAGAATGGACTGTCATCCGAAAAGGACTGGGCGATTTTGACGGATAGCTAGATCGCACAAAGTAAAAGACAACCCCTGGCATTGAGATTGTCTTATAGTTGCCTTTATCAATTAGGTATTAATGCCTTTCAAGGCTATTATGTTTTTTACGATAAATACTTCTGTCGGCTTTTCTTTTGTCTTTCCTGATTTCTTTTTTCTCTCCCTGCGTAACAACTCCATCCGCTTTAGCCTCGCGTTGATCTTGCCGGATATCACGTTGTTGAAGCATTAGGTGATAAGATTCTTTTTTAGTTAACTCGCCACTTTTAACGCCGTTTGCAATCTTTGCTTTGTCTGATTTTTTAATTGCCTGCGCTCCTGCCGATATGCCCGTGAGGAGAATTATTGAAAGGGCGAAAAAGATTTTTGATAATTTCATAACGTGTTTTTTAGAGTAATTAATCTTCATTTCAGGGGTATGACGCCAGCCGGCTTGTAAAGTTTAATCTATAAAAAGTAAATTTAAACGCATGGTGCCGCTTCCTGAAAGATATTGAAGCTTTTACGGTGGTATTCACAAAGTCCATTTGCGGCTATGGCACGGCGATGACATGCTGTACCATACCCTTTGTTGCTTGACCAGTTGTAGTGAAGGTACTGTTGATGCAGCTGCTGCATATACTCGTCCCGGTAAGTCTTTGCAAGTATACTTGCTGCCGCTATCGAGGCATATTTTCCGTCGCCTTTTATCACGCACCTGTGAGGTAAATTTTCATAGGCTTTAAATCGGTTTCCATCAATAAGTAGTAGCTGTGGAATTACCATTAATTGATCGATCGCCAGATGCATTGCTTTAAACGATGCCTGCAAAATATTAATCTCGTCAATAACATTATTGTCCACGGAGGCTACGGCATAATGAATCGCCTCTTTTTCAATTATTGGCCGAAGGGTATCACGTTCTCTTTCGGTAAGCTGTTTACTATCATTCAATCCAGGATGAAAAAAATCTTTTGGGAGAATTACTGCTGCGGCAAATACCGGTCCGGCATAACAGCCTCGGCCGGCTTCATCGATCCCGGCTTCGATCTTTTTCTTATATAAAAACGGTTTTAGCAACTTTTGTTTAAGTGTTTATAGATTGATCGGGTAAATTTAGCTGATAATTACAAATATAAACTACTGTTCCATAGTATCTTTGCACGCAAAAATATAAATGCATAATGATTTGAGTCAGAGGAGTAATAAAGCCGTGGCTACCTGGTTGCTAGTAGGAGTTGGGATGATTGTTGTTCAAATTTTAATAGGTGGAATTACCAGGCTTACAGAATCAGGATTATCAATTACCGAATGGAAGCCAATTACAGGTGCGCTACCACCCTTAAACCATGCAGACTGGCTTACAGAATTTGAAAAATACCGCACAACTGATCAGTTTAAATATGTACACCAGGATTTTACACTTCGTAATTTCAAATTTATATTTTTTTGGGAATGGTTCCATAGGGTATGGGCACGCCTCATGGCATTAGTATTCTTAATTGGATTTGTGTATTTTCTTGTTCGCAGGAAATTTAATAGTCGTATGGTTTTGCCAATGGTTATCTTATTTATCCTTGGTGCAATGCAAGGAGCCATCGGCTGGCTAATGGTAAAAAGCGGACTCGTTCCTGAAAAATATTTTGTCGGTCATGTTGAACTGACAACCCATCTTATCGCCGCCATTATTTTATTATCTTATACCCTCTGGTTTGCGCTAAGTATGTTACCAGCAACACAGAAAAAATTTTACCATAGTAGGATTCATAATATGCTGCTCGTATTAGTGGTGCTTGTATTTTTTCAACTCATTTATGGGGGCTTTATGGCGGGGCTAAAGGCTGGCGCTACAGCGCCAACCTGGCCAACGATAAACGGCAAGTTTGTTCCCGAGGGAATGCAGATGCTAAGTCCGGTTACAAGCAATTTTACAGATAACAAAATAACAATCCACTTCATTCATCGCGGGCTGGCATACCTGATTTTCTTTTTTGTTACTGGTTTTTACTTTATAGTTCGCAATACCATAACGGATAGACAGGTAAGACAATTTACCTCCTGTTTACTTGCAATCGTAATGCTTCAGGTGTTGCTGGGTATATTAACGGTAGTAAATGCGACCGACCGAAATTTACTTGTATGGTTTGGCGTTGCTCACCAGTTTACCGCCATGATGCTCGTATTAAACCTTGTTGTCTTACTTAACATCGTAAGGCATGAACGCTCTATTACTGCGAGGTTAGGATGATACTTCAGATTTTGTTGTATTTTTAGTTCCTACTCGCATTTATGAAACTGCTCATAAAAAATATTTACTACTCTTTTCCAATCCAGCTTTTCATTTTGCATTTCAGGAAATTCCAGGTGCTTTTGGTTTTTTGGTATCTATTATTCAGCACTATTTCAAGTGTGCTTCTTAAGTCGTTTGGCGCAGATGCACTGTTCTTTGCTCCCGAGTACCTCGGAAAAGTAAACATCGTTGCCGCTATCATTGTGGGCGTTGCACTCGGGGTGTATATGATGAGCTGGAATATAACAACATTTATACTCCATAGTAAACGTTTTAAATTCCTTGCAGCTACTGCGAATCCATTTCTGAAATATTGTATCAATAATTCCATCTTACCACTTTGCTTTATCTGTTATTATTTTTTTAAACTATTTATGTTTAATAGTGAGAAGGAGCTAATGCTGCCGGGAGAGGTTTTTATTGAGCTATTCGGAATTCTGCTTGGTCTCGCCACGGTGATTTTAATTTCTTTCGGATATTTTTTTGGAGCAGGTAAAACGATAGAATGGCATATGAAACCTATTATAAGCAATCCGGCTCTTTTCAGAAAAACATACAGTGCCAAAGGCATTCCGCATGATGAGTTCGGGTTAAATGTAAAATATTATGTCAATACTATGCTTGGTATAAATAAGGTGCGAACAGTTGGACACTACCGGCAAGATTTCATTGATGCTCTTTTTAAACGCCATCACCTGGCAGCCATCGGGAGCATTCTGCTTGCCTTTTTGTTCTTATCAACCGTAGGATTGTTTTTAGACAATCCATTTTTTGAGTTACCTGCGGCTGCAAGTATTCTAATATTTTTCGGACTTATGATTGCTCTCATAGGAGCACTATCATATTTTCTTGAAAGCTGGAGCTTGCCCGCGGCCATTATTCTATTAGTATTCCTCAACTTCCTCTACGAAAAAGAAATCATCGATCCCCGAAATAAGGCTTATGGCTTAAACTACCTTAATAAAAACAGCCGTCCTGCGTACAACAAAGCGTCGCTTCAACAATTATGCACCGCTGGTAAAATAGATAGCGATGTAAATAACATGCTCCAGATTTTAGACAATTGGAAGCGAAAACAATTGGAGCAAAAGCCTTTGCTAATTTTCATTAATGTAAGTGGGGGTGGCCTCAGAAGCGCCGCTTTCGTGATGAATACAATGCAACAAATAGATAGCATTACACACGGAAACTTAATGAAGCATACCTTCCTGATAAGCGGTGCAAGTGGCGGAATGCTTTCAGCCGCATACTACCGGGAACTTTATCGCCGAAACATTCATGGAGCAGGCTTTAATTTACATGACCCAATATACACTGATAGAATTGCAGGTGACCTCCTGAATCCAATCTTCACTTCGTTAATGGCCAGAGACCTGCTTTCGCCGACTCAAAAGTTTTCAGTAGGAAACTATCAATATGTAAAAGATCGGGGTTATGCCTTTGAAAAAAAACTTAGCAATAATACAAACGAGGTACTAAATGTTCAGTTAAAAGATATTGCAGAAGATGAACGAAAAGCTAATATCCCGTTGATTTTTTTTAACTCCGTTATAAAAAGTGATGGAAGGAAAATGATGATAAGTTCTCAACCCATCAGCTTTATGATGAAAGCTAAAATGTTGAAGGAAGACCTTTCCGCCAGCCCTGATGCCGTTGATTTCGGAGCCCTGTTTCGCAACCAGGAACCAATGAATTTGAGGATGTTAACTGCATTACGTATGAATGCCACTTTTCCTTACGTATTACCAAATGTGTGGCTACCGAGCATACCGATCATTGATGTGATGGATGCTGGTATGAGGGATAATTATGGGCAGGAGACCACTCTTCGGTTTATGGATTATTTTCAAACATGGATACAACAAAATACACGGGGCGTCCTGATTTTGCAGATAAGAGACCGCTCAAATGATAATTGGATGCAGCCTTTTGAAACCAAATCAGTTGCTGATATGATAGTTACCCCGGCTACAATGTTGCAGCATAACTGGTATAAACTGCAGGATTATTTCCAAACCGATCAATTGAATTATTCGAAGAGTAATACTGATAGCAACTTTAATAAGATAACCATCATGTACTTGCCGGAGAAAGAGGATAAGGTTGCCGCACTTAATTTTCACCTGTCTGTCCGTGAAAAAAGAGATGTGAAACAATCTTTCAATAATGCATTAAATTCCGGAGAATTAAAAAGATTAAAAGTCCTTATTGATCCTTAGGCTTGAATAAGCGAAAATGCTTTTTCAACTACACTGATATTAAAATCAGCGGCCGTATCTGCGGGATCACCATCGATGTGAAGCGGAGCAAATTTTGGATTTTCAATCGTCAGCTTTTTTGTCTGATAATAGAAAATATCTTCGGGTCTGTAATTTTTTTGTTGAGATCTATCTACAGTCCCCGAGAGAATCTGTTTTATAATACTATACAGCAGTTTCATTTTACTCATCTTGTTTACGATTACTATATCGATGAGGCCGTCGCAAATACTCGCCTGCGGCGCGATGGTGACGTTATTTCCAAATTGGTTGCTGTTAGCGATACTTACGAAGAATGCGTCAGTAGTAATGATCATTTCATTAATCCGTACAACAAAAGGGTATGGCGTTGCGCTAAAAAAGTTTTTTATTGTTTGTTTTGTATAAGTGACAAGTCCACGTTTATGTTGTTTCGAAAAGTCGTGGGCAACCTGGGCGTCAAAGCCCAGGCCGCACAGCATACAACTAAAATTTCCATTAATCAGAAAGGCATCAATTTTAGCAGCTTTACCTTCCATGATAATATCTATTGCTTTGCCTGCATCGCGTGGGATACCTGCGGATAATGCAAGGCCATTTCCTGAACCGATAGGTATAATGCCAATATTTACGTTTAGATGCCGTACTGCGGAGGCAACCTGGTTAACTGTTCCATCACCGCCACAAACGATAATATCTGTTATGTTTTCGCTTTCAATCTTGTCCGTTAAAAACCGATAATCTGCTTCAGCGTTGGTTTGAATAATCTCATAAGGTATGTTTTCATTGCTGGTTCGTTTCGTAATTAACTTAATTAAGCCTTCTTTATTTTTCGTGCCCGAAATTGGATTAATTAAGTAGATGAATTTTCTATTCATTATAAAATTGAAATGCCATTAAAGCAAGTGATTTTTAATTACCAACGCATCAGAGCACTCCCCCAAGTAAAGCCGCTACCAAATGCGGCAAGGCAAATGAGGTCGCCATCTTTCACTTTCCCTTGTTCCCATGCTTCACATAGGGCTATAGGTATCGAGGCTGCAGTGGTATTACCATATTTGTCAATGTTATTGAAAACCTGGTCGTCGGTGAGTTGCAATTTCTTTTGGACATACTGGGCAATTCGCAAGTTAGCTTGATGTGGTATCAACAGATTTAGATCTTTTGGCAAAAGGTTATTTTTTATCAGCGCCTCGCTGATTACCTCAGGGAATTTTACCACTGCTTTTTTAAATACGGCTGGGCCGTCCATGTTTGGAAAATTTTGAGCTTTATCAATCATTTGGTGGCTCATGAACATTTGTCCGATACTTGCATCTTCAAAATCCGCGGCTGGTTGGTCCATCCAATGATTTGCATGAGTTCCTGGATTAAACATCGCAAGCATCTCCGCGCTTTCGCCGTCGCTGTGTAAATGGGTACTCAGAATTCCCTGGTTCGCCACTTCCGTGGGCTGTAGTACCACCGCTCCTGCTCCATCACCAAAAATTACGGAAATATTTCGGCCCCTGGTGCTAAAATCCAGCCCAAAAGAATGTTTCTCACTCGCTACTATCAGGATGTTTTTATACATACCCGTTTTAATAAACTGATCAGCCACCGATAAAGAATAAATAAAACCACTACACTGGTTTCGAATATCGAGCGCACCAACCTCACCCATCTTCATGGCACGTTGTAACAGAACTCCGCAGCCCGGAAAGTAATAATCAGGGCTAAGCGTCGCAAAAATAATGAAGTCAATATCGTCCTTGGTAATACCTGCTCTTTCGATTGCGATTTTTGCAGCCTCAACACCCATCGTAGTGGTTGTTTCTTCGGTACGGTGGGCATACCTCCGTTCCTTTATGCCCGTCCTTTCCTGTATCCATTCATCCGATGTTTCCATGTACTGGAGAAGGTCGTTATTACTGATTATTTGCTTAGGAACATAATAACCTATTCCGGCAATTTTGGTCTTCGGCATGGGAGATATTTAAAAGTGTGGAGCAAATTACAAATTATCTTGATACTGCTTGAAAAATCGAGGGTCGGTTACGCTTTGTAAAATGTATCGCTGATCGAGTTTTCGTTTGATCAAAAGATCTTATCCATTAGGAATTATAAAATTATCGCATTATACTATCGCGGTATTGAGCGTACTCCACAATAAATCTTTCAGCTGTGGCAGGTTAAACCCTGTAATAGACGAAATAAAGATAGATGGAATATTTTGGGGAAGTTCGGCAAGAATTGCAACTTTCAATTCATCATCGAGCATATCTGCCTTGCTTATTGCTATCACAAAATCTTTCTGAAGCATGTCAGGATTGTATTGCTCCAGTTCGTTTTTGAGTATATCAAATTCGGCTGCATGGTCTTTGCTATCGGCCGGAATTAAAAAAAGCAAGATAGAATTTCGCTCGATATGACGCAAAAATCTATGGCCAAGTCCCTTTCCTTCAGCTGCCCCTTCGATAATACCAGGAAGATCAGCAACACAAAAGCTTTTGCCATCGCGATACTCAACCATTCCGAGTTGGGGCACAAGGGTGGTAAATGCGTAATCTGCAATTTTTGGCTTTGCTGCGGTTATACGGGATAGCAGGGTTGACTTACCAGCATTTGGAAAGCCTACAAGGCCTACATCCGCAAGTACTTTTAATTCTAGCACTTTTATTCCTTCGATCCCTGGTTCGCCCGGTTGAGCATATTCCGGAGCCTGGTTCGTAGAAGATTTAAAATTACTATTCCCTAGTCCTCCGCGGCCTCCTTTAAGCCAGATAATTTCCTCTCCGTCGAGAAGTATTTCCGCTTCTTTATCACCGGTTTCTTCATCTCTGGCGATTGTTCCCAATGGCACTTCAATTATGATATCTTTTCCGGTTTTGCCTGAGGAATTACTGCTGCCCCCGTTTTCACCATCCTCAGCCAGCACATTCTTGAAATATCGTAAATGGAGAAGGGTCCATAACTGTGCATTCCCTTTTAAAATAATATGTGCGCCCCGTCCGCCATCACCGCCATCGGGTCCGCCCATGGCAGTTAACTTATTTCGAAGGAAATGTTTACTTCCCGCACCGCCATGTCCGGTCCGACAAAATATTTTTATCTGATCTACAAAGTTTGACCTTTCCATACACACAAAGGTCTGTTTTTTTTATCCATCAGTTGGTATTAACCACTATTAATATAAATGGCAAGATTTTGGGAAGATCAGTAGCAACCTAATATAACTACATGCGAATCCTGTATCTACTTATCGTTGTATGCCTCCTTTCAAATTGTGCTCCTAAAAAAACAGTAGAATCGATTCCGGGCAGGAGCGATACTGCTTCGATAACAACCACACCGGTTAATGAAGAAGCCGGTACTGTGAAACGCGATACTCTTTTTAATAAACCGACAACTGTGAAGACTACGCTGCTATATCCAAACTGTATCAAAGAATTGATTTCCAAATTTGCAGGCGAAGAGCCAAAAAATCCAAGGCGAAAGATAACAAGCTACCAGTATAAAAATGCAACCGTGTATTATGTTCCTGCAGTATGCTGCGATAATTATAGCGACCTCTATGATAGCCAGTGTGGCCTTATAGGTCATCCCGACGGAGGTTTCACTGGGAGAGGAGACGGGAAAATTGTAAAAGAAGTAACCGATGAAATGCTTCTTTGGAAAACGAAGGGAACAGAATTATATCAGAAACTTCCCGCTGAAATGCGTAACGGGTGGGAAGCTTGCGAACCACTTACCGAAGATCCCCAAACTTTAATGCCTGATAAGTCAGACTTCAAAACCTGGAACGAAACAAAACAAGAGTCACTGGATTGATTTGACTTCGAAATACTCTCCGAACTCATCTTCAAGAGGCTGGGTTGCTTTGATATCACCGCTGAAAATTATCGGCAAATCTGCTTCCCTGTATTCAGAGGGAAGATTAACAGGATTCAGCTTTAAATGTCTTGCGCTGCATTCAATCATGTATTCGTCAGAATTTCCAACTTGTCTGACAACGCCCTTCGCATATGATATTACCTCAACAGTTTCGCGCGAAACGGCTACGTTCGCAACTTTGTTTTTAGTAAAAAAACTAAATAGCATTCCCGAAAGGATTATAATAGCTGATAAGACAGA
>JANXYS010000243.1 GCA_025355935.1 Chitinophagales bacterium
TTTGCAAGTAAAGAAATGCGCACCGCGATGATAGAAGCGCTGCGTTATTGGGTGTTTGCCGCTAATATTGACGGCTACCGTTTTGACTTTGCAGATAATGTTCCTTTCGATTTCTGGAGCCAGGCACTTTCTTCCCTGAAAAATATTAAAACCCATCAGCTGCTGTTGTTTGCGGAAGGAACCCGCGCTGATCATTTTAATGCAGGATTCCAATTAAAATTTGGCTTTGGCTTTTATGGTAACATGAAGGATGTATTTAACAATAGCAAAACGGTTACTTCTATTAACGATTTTAATACATCTGAATATGCAAACCCGAAAGAGGAGTCGCAGGTGGTGCGTTATATAACGAATCATGATGTTAATAGTTCCGACGGAACGGCACTCGACGTCTTCGACGGCAAGAAAGGCTCAATGGCTGCTTTTGTTGTTGCAGGTTATATGAAGGGTGTTCCGATGGTATATAACGGACAGGAGGTGGCGATGCCCACCCGATTACTTTTCCCGTTTACGGGCCAGAAAGTTAACTGGAATATTAACCCCGATGTAACCGCTGAATACAAAAAAGTGCTTGCTTTCCGGAATAGTAATGCTGCAGTTCGCCGCGGTACGCTGTTTACCTATAGCAGTGATGACGTATGTGTTTTTACAAAAGAACTAGAGGGAAGTAAAGTTCTGGTAGCAGTAAATCTTCGGAACAGGGTAGTAGATTTTGGATTGCCCGCATCCCTTGCCGGGAGTAACTGGGTCGACGGGATAAATGGGGGAAGCCTGGCATTTACATCCAAAATTACGCTGCAACCATACGCTTATTACATTTTAAAAAAATAACTTAATAAAACAGATTCTAATTTTTTTCATAATAGCAATCAAATCTGCGCCTGCTGTGTCTACAGCGGGCCTTTTTTTGGCTACCGTTAGGTAGGTACGATAATTTATGTTCGTGGACAACATCAAAAAAATTATAATCTCAAAACACTATAACTTTTGATTTTTAATTTCTACATTTAATCACTCCATCATTCTTCCCTTTTGAGCGGCACCTTATTTTTAACTTTTAAAAATTAGTACAATGAAAAAGCTATTTTTCAGCCTGTTGCTCATGCCTTTAATAGGATTGGGCCAGGCAAAAACGGTTCTCAATGCGAGCCGTTACTTTTGTAAGACAGATAAAGTGCAGGAATTTGAAAGAGGATTAGCGGCCCACGCCCAGAAATACCATAAAGGTGATTGGAAATGGCGTGTATGGTCTATAGAGTCCGGCCCGGACGCTGGCGGATATATGGTAACAGAAGGTCCAAGCGACTGGATGACAATCGATGGGCGCTCAGATATTTCGGCAGAACACAAGAACGATTGGGAAAAAAACGTAAGTCTTTTTACCACTGACCGCAACAGTAGTATGTACCTCTCATTCGAGCCGGATTTAAGTACTGTAAAACTGGAAGATTATGCAGATAAGATCATGATCAACCACATGACTGCAAAGCCAGGTAAAATTCTCGCCGCAAAGGACTTAGTAAATAAGCTAAAAAAAGTTTGGACCGCTGGTAACGAGAGTGTTGCTGTTTATTCAATTTTTGCGTCCGGTGCTCCTGGTTATATTACTGTTACCCGATTGAGGACTGGATTTAAAGAACTGGCTGATGGATTCAGGAAACCGCTTCCGGAAAGATATGATGCAGCTTATACCGCGGGCGCATGGGATTCTTACCTAAAAGATTATGCCGATGCCGTTGAATCGCGTTGGTCGGAATTATTAATCTACCAACCAAAGCTCAGCTCAAAATAATTTCATTATAAATTCTTATTATTAATTGTTGACTGGGATGAATGAATGGATTAGAAAGCCCCTTTTTGTAGAAGGGGCTTTTCATTGAAAATAAATCCCACACGTCGTTCCTATGGAACGGAATTCAACATTTAAATCGGTTTCTACCCACACACCTTGCCAACGGCACAAATACAAAATTTAATTCCAAGCAGCAATCGTATTCAGCCCCTTGGGATGACGTGTCAGTAACCGTGTGATTTTATTTTCAATTAAATAATCCCATACGGTTCCTATGGAACGTGATTCAACATTTAAATCGTTATCCATTCACGCCCATTTCCAACGACACGAATACAAAACGACATTTCCGATCAGCGGTGTATTTCATCCCCTTGGGATGACGTATCGGTAGCCATTAATCATATTAATGGCCAGCGTCGCGTGGCGTTGCCGTGTGATTCTAAATTAAATAAATCCCACACGTCATTCCTATGGAACGGAATCAACATTTAAATCAGTTTCTACCCACACACGGTGCCAACGGCACAAACACAAAATTCAATTCCATTCAGCAATCGTATTCATCCCCTAGGGATGAGGAATCGGTAGCCGTGTGATTTTATTTTCAATTAAATAATCCCATACCGTTCCTATGGAATGAGATTCAACATTTAAATCGTTATCCCTTCACGCCCATTTCCAACGACACGAATACAAAACGACATTTCCGATCAGCAATGTATTTCATCCCCTTGGGATGACGTATCGGTAGCCATTAATCAGATTAATGGCCAGCGTCGCGTAGC
>JANXYS010000260.1 GCA_025355935.1 Chitinophagales bacterium
AATATTTTTTTCATAACTATAATTTCAATTATTTAAAGATCACGTTAACACCAATGGCGAAATTCATTGTACGCGGATATATACCACCATCCCCGGCACCACCATACCCGCCACCCAATTCAGGATCAATTCCTTTGTACTTTGTGAACACAGCCAGGTTACTACCGGTAGCAGATACCCGAAGTGCTTCTACCAATGGAAGATGAACAGTGTTGAACCGGTAACCAATCGATATATTTTCAAAGCGTAAAAAATCACCATCTTCAAGCCATAAGTCTGACCCATATTGGGAAGTGAACAAACCAAGCGGGATGGCTGATTTCAAAACGTTTGATTTACCAAGGTTCTCAAACCGGCTTAAATTAGAACGTAGGTCGTTGTATAATTTATTCCCACCTGACCCGCGCCATACCATCGACAGATCGAAGTTTTTATAATTCATAGAAGGCGTAAATGCATAAGTATATTTTGGTAAAGCCGAGCCTGCGATGTATCTGTCAGGGCTTTGGTTACCCTGGTCTATAATGCCATTCTTATCACGATCAACTACTGTTTCGGCGCCGGCAGCAGTAATACTTTCATGTTGAAGAATATTAAAAGTTCCAATAGGTTTTCCTTTTATCAGGTAAGAGTTTGAACCCCAGCCCACATAATCCGTGTTCAATGGAACGCCGTTAATACTCCCGCTTAACTCAAGCACCCTGTTCTTTAGGAAGGAAGTATTACCTGCAAGTGTAAGATTGAAATTATTGGATTTCACAGCCTGGTAAGCGAGTGATATCTCAAGACCTTCGTTCAGCAGGCTGCCTACATTTGCGAGGATAGTGCCATATGGAAAAGGAGGTTGCGGAACAGTATAATTAAAAAGAAGGTTTTTTGTAGTTGCTTTAAAAACATCAATAGTGCCGGAAAGCCTGCTATTGAGTGTGGCGAAATCAACACCAATATTTGTCTGGTTCTTAGTTTCCCATTTAAGGTCAGAATTCGCATTCTGAGTAATAACGAAATTGGTGATTTGCTGCCCGCCAAAATAAGTAACACCCGAAGCATTTACTAACTGAGTAGAATTTTGCGGATACAGCCCCTGCTGGTTTCCAGTTACACCATAACCAACCCGAAATTTGAGGTCGTTAAAAAAGTGTTGCTGGTTCATGAATGGCTCCTGCGAAACTCTCCAGGCAACAGATGCGGAAGGAAAATTCCCCCACTTATTATTAATACCAAAAACCGATGACCCATCACGCCTTAAGCTCGCAGTAAGTAAATACCGGTCGCGGTATGAATAATTTACGCGACCCAGGTATGATACCAGCTTCCGGTCATTTTTATAAGACGAAAAATCGCCTGGCGTTACCTTTGAAAGGTCGCCGTTTTGTAAAGCGTTATACGTGGTAATGTCATTAATAAATCCTTTAGCCTGTGCAAAGTTTCCCTGGTAAACCTGTGTTTGATATTCATACAAAACGAGGGCATCGAGTTTATGGCTGCCGAGAACTTTTTTGTAGTTGAGGCTAATGTCCTGCAAACGCTCATCTGCCCGATTGTTACTGATGTTGGCGACGCCTTTGTTATCAATAGCGTATGAAACGGTAGAAAGAGAAGGCAGGTAATATCCCCAATAGCTGCTGGTTTTACGCCAACTGCCAAACCATCCAAGGGTTAAGCCTTTCGTAATCGCTACATCCGCTCGTAAGGAACCGAATAGGTTGTTGGCACCCCCTTCATTTTTTACGGTTTGAGAAACAGCATATGGGTTGATGTATTGAAAAACATTGGCATCGGTGTAATAGGTGCCGTCAGCATTAAAAACCGGATCGGTTGGCCTGGCAACATACGAATTGCTGATCAGGTTTGATGTAAAAGCAGCGCGACCAATACTGTTTGGACTTCCAAGTGTGTTAGAAATGTTATTATTAAGGTTAAATGTAAGAGTGAGCTTATCGTTGATTGCTTTCTGTGTAGCCTGTATCCTGCCGATATAGTTTTTAAAGTTTGAATTAACCACGATGCCGTTCTGTAATATAGCGGCCAGTGAAGCACGGTAATTAAACTTTTCGGTACCGCCGCCAAACGCGATCGAATGATTCTGGGTAAAACCGTCACGCGTAAGAAGTTTAAAGAGATCAGTGCTTGATCCATGGTTTTCAGATGCCGGCACATTGTATTTCTGAGCTTGTAACCACCACTCGTCGGCATTAAGCACTTCCAATTTTTTTGAGATGACGTCGAGCGATGCAACTGAATTTATTTCCACATTGCTTCTGCCATTCCGGTTCTTTTTTGTAGTAACAATGATTACACCCGGAGCACCTCTTGATCCGTACACTGCAGTTGCAGACGCATCTTTTAAAATATCAACCGATTCAATTTCTGTCGGAGGCACCTGGCGAAATAAGTCCATGTTCCCCTGAACTCCATCTACCACCACGAGAGGATCGCTTCCGCCGACCAATGAGGTGATGCCGCGAATCCGCACACCCGGGGCACTTCCGGGCTCGTTACCAATCTGGATCACGTTTACTCCCGCCGCCTTTCCGGCTATTTGCTGTAATGGGCTGGTTACCGGTCCGGGATTGAGATCCTTAGATGAGATGGTTGAAACAGCGCCCGTAAGATCCTTCTTTTTAGTAGTTCCATACCCTACCACCACTACATCGTTTAGTAACTGTCCTGGGGTAGCAAGCGTTATAGAGAATACAGCCTTACCTCCAATGGTAAATTCCTGTAGTTCATATCCCACTGCCGATACGGTGAACGTCCTGGCAGATGAAGGTACCGTTAGTTTAAACTTACCAAGAGCGTCGGCCGCTATGGCAAATGTTGTTCCTGGCACTGTAATGGTCGCACCGGGATAAGGCTTGTTTTTTTCATCTACTACAGCCCCGCTGATTGTTTTGTCCTGGGCCCACACGTGCAGGGAAGCCAGCATCAATGAAAAGCACAGTAATACCGTTCTAAGCAATCGTGTTGAATTCATGTTTTGGAGTTTACTATAAAAAAATGGTAGGGGAAGGATATCAACTGACTGTCCGCGCAACTTGACATCCTGAACGGAACCATAGGCAACTGGTACCCGGAATAAAAGAATAAAGCTGCAGCCATGATCAGTCGTTTTGATTTTTACGATGGATGGCTATACTCCGGCAGAAGCAATTAAATTCTTTGTCAAATGATCAAGCCAATCGTGAAAGTAAATATGGAAAGTATTGGCGCGTGCAGGAAATATTAAATACGAATAATAGATAAAAGACCTGACTGTGGACGCGAGATCAACTGCAACTGTTTTATTTTTAACGTCTTAGATAAACATTAAAATTTTAAGTTATATAGTTGGATTATCAGCTTTGGAGGTCGGAGCATCATACCTTAAAGTAGTAATCTGGGTAATTTTTCGATCAAATTCATCCTTTGGGATGATTGCCTTATTACGCATTTTAGTCTTGTATGAATAAATGGTATTGATAGAGTAGTTGAGAATCTCAGCAATCTTTTCGTTTTCGGTTATACCCATCCGGATGAGGGCAAAAATTCGAAGTTCAGTATTCAACAGTTGATCTTTCTTCAACATAAACCGGTCTTCAGGTTTGAACAGCAAATTAAACTGGGTCACGAAATCAGGAAAGAGGCGCAGGAAAGTGGTATCGAAATTAACCAGCAGTTCTTCCTTTTCCTTTTTAAAATCTACAGAACGAAGCAGTAGTTTAATTTCTTCCCAGCGCCGGTCGCCCAGCTTTTTTTCGATGTTATTAACCAGCTTCTCCATGCGGGCCATAAATTCAGTATCAATGCTGAAATAATAACCAAGGTATTCTTCCTTTATTTTATTTGCTTCCAAAAGTTGCCGGTTAATCTCTTTTACCTGCTCATTATACCTTTCCTTAACGAGGTTGGCCTCGGTTAGCTGAGCGTTTATTTCCTGTTGTTTTAAATTCGATTGAAGCAGGCTGTCCTTTGCGACCTTCAGTTTTTTAACCTGTTGCCGAACGATGAGTGTTACGCCGGCCAGCAATAAAACCAGTAAAACCATTAGCCAGAGGTATGTAACCAGTTGTTGCTTTTGCGTCTCAACTGTTTTTATCAATTGTTCTTTGATAAGGGGAAGGATAGCGCCAATCTGTACTTTTCGAAGCCTGGCTTTATAAAAGCTGGCATCTTCGTTTGCTTTTTCTATGTAAAGCGCGGCGTCTTTTACGTTTCCCTGCTTGAAAATCATGGTGGCAACCGATAGTAGTGCAGAGGTTTCTTTGGTCGAAGATTTAATGTCAGCGATGGAGGCCCGTACAAAATAATCGCGGGCAGTTGCGGGTTGGTTAAGACTGGTAAAGATTCCGCCCAGCGTTGATGTAATCAGCGCTACTTCATGGAAACTAAGATTTTTCGACTGGATTAAAGCCAGTAACTGGGACAGCGCTTTGTCTGAACGACCCTCTTTTAAATTTTGCAAACCTGAATAATACGAATGATCAAAACTTGCCGGCGGATAAAGTGCCAGAGCCGAATCCATACATGCATTCGCCTTTGCATAATAGGATGCCGTCCTAAGGCCATCATCGTCAAAATCCGCCAGGTCATAATAGCACCTTCCTTTAAGGGAATAATAATCTGCGCGAACGGGACCGAGCACGCCGGAGATATTTAGCGTATTTAGGGAGTCGAACGTTTCTTTAAAAAGACCGCCGGACAGAAGTATAAAAACCTGTTTAATACGTGCATCAGCGATAAGCGTAGCATCTCGTTGTTCCTCTGCATATCTCCGCAGGTGTTTTGTATAACTAAAGGCAGAATCGTAATTGTAATATTTATAAGCTTCGAATAATCGGAGGTTAATGTCATAACGGGCTTTTTGATTAGTTGCCGCTGTACTTTCGAGAATATTGGTAAGATTAAATATCTCAGCCAGTTTTTTATCATCGTATTGCCTTGAATCTTCAATGGCTTTGTTTAAAGCACGCATCAGGCTGTCTGGTCCGGAAGCCAATGCTCCAAGGTGAAATACTATGAGTAAGACTAAAATAAATGGCTTTTTCAAACGCGTATCTGCTTGTCCTGGTAAAAATATTGTATTGATTGGCTCCTGCCAGCAAGGGTAATTTACAGGATAATATGTAAAAGCCTGAAAAAGATATAAAATTATTAGTGTGATCTAACTGGCATTATAAATAATTCTGGCGACGCTGCGTCACCTTAATGCCGATAGATATTCCACTGCGCTGGATGGCCGGGCAATAATTTCTCCTTTGTTGTTTAGAACGAGATAGGCCGGGTTGCTTGTTATATTGTATTTCTTAATCAGCTCTACGAAACGGTCTGAGGAAAAATCACTCTTTTTCTCGGAGTTCATGACTGACATAAAATTGTATTGCTTCCAGTTGGGCAAACTAGTGCTAAGAATAGCAAAAGGCCCCCTGTGTTGCTTAACGGTCGTTTTCCAAATATAAAACCGGGTAAGGGAGATACTGAAGATAGTTACCTTTCCCTCCTTATACCTGATCAGTGCCGGAAACTGGCGCATTTCTTCGAGGCAGGGCGGACAAGCATTGTTCCAGATGTCGATGATATTTATGTCGGAGCCGGAGAAATCAAGAGCTACTTCATTTCCAGATGTGTCAACAATATGATCTATCTGGAATCGCTCGCGGGAAGTGGTTAATTTGTCTCCTGTGGAAGGTCTGCTTGCGGACTTGCAGGAAAAGAGCGTAGCAAATAAAACCAGGCAACTGAAAATTGCTTTCATTTAATAAAATTAACTGTAATCTTTCGCGTTGTAGTTAGCAAACAGATCATGCGTTACCCGTAATAAACTAAGAAGCATTCGCCCGGCGAACTGGTAAA
>JANXYS010000281.1 GCA_025355935.1 Chitinophagales bacterium
TTCCTGGCATTTATACCCTGGACTTTCCAGGATGCCGATACTTTGTTGGCAAGAATAAGGGGTGTGCACAATCTTACAACGGCGGATGAGTACATGCGCATGATCGCAATGAGCCGTATTATGCTGCCTAATATCCTGAATATCCAGGCAAGCTGGCTAACAGTTGGGAAACAAGTGGCGCAGCTTTGTTTAAAGGGGGGAGCAAACGATTTTGGCAGTATTATGATTGAAGAGAATGTTGTAAGTGCAGCAGGCGCGCCTCATCGGTTTACCAGTAGTACTATCCAAAAGGCAATAGCAGATGCCGGTTTTGAACCTCAGCTTCGCAATCAGCAATACGAATGGAGGACACTGCCGGTAATGGAAGAACAAGTTATTGATTATTAAAAAAGAGCGAGGTAATAAGCCCATAATAAAATGAAGAAGAGCTTCCCAAAAAGGAAGCTCTTCTATTATTCTTAAACTTAAAACGAACCCTTATTTTTTTGGCATAAGAACCGCATCAATAACGTGAGTCACGCCATTGCTTGATATAACATCAGCTATAGTAACGTTAGCTCCGTCAATCATTACTTTGCCATTTTTTACTGACACCGTTAACTCTTTTCCTTGTACTGTCTTTAGTTTTTGGCCATCCTTAAGATCTGCTGCTTTTAGAGCACCGGCTACTACATGATAAGTAAGTACGCTGGTAAGATCTTTCTTCATTTCTGGTTTTAGTAGGTTATCTACTGCACCAGCTGGTAATTTTGCGAAAGCTTCGTTTGTGGGAGCAAATACGGTGAATGGGCCTGCACCACTAAGTGTTTCAGCCAGACCAGCCGCTTTAACTGCAGCAACCAAAGTGGTATGATCTGCGGATCCTGCTGCATTTTCCACGATATTTTTTGATGGAACCATATTCGCACCACCAACCATAACGCCAGCTTCCTGAGACATTTTAGGTTGCTCATCCATTTTGGCAACTGTAGCCGTAGTATCGCTCATTTTTGTTTCAGATGTTTCTTTTTTAGAAGCATCATTACAAGCAGTGAACATAATTGCTGACGCTGAAACCAGCATCATAAAAGAAAAAACGTTCTTTTTCATAAAAATTTGTTTGTTGATTGTTAAGAGAGTGTTATACAGTAACGTTTTTTAGTTGGCAATAGTTTTCATAATTCTTGAAAAACCTTCGGGACATCCCAAAAGATCCCCAATGAAAACCGCGAAAAGTAGTGCATTAGAGGCAAAGAAGTGGTAATTACGGCATTTTTAGTGTAGAAATGCGGGTTTTATACCTTAAATACAATAATTAAAATGTTATCCCGTTTCCATTAAACGACAGTAAAAAAGCTTATATGTTACAAAAACAAACCCATCCAGTAATCCAGGTCTTGGTAAGCCTGATGAACAAGCTAACACAAAGTCCAAATGTATATCCGATTAGATTTTATAAAAAGACGCAGCGATTCAGAAAGTATAATAGTGTTGATCTTCTGAAATAACGCGAAGTATGCGGAATTTACGGGCATTAAAAACCCGCAGTAATCCTCTTGACAACAGTTTTACCAATATGTATTTTTGATATCCTCTTAAACCTCCAATTTTATGAAAAAAAATCAACCTCGCAGCTTACTCCTTTTTGCAAAGTCATTTGCTTCTGTAGTTAACAGCTTATTTTTTTCCGAAAACAGGGAATTCCAGCGTTTGAAAAGCTTTCTAGCATCCTGATAAGCAAGCCAGGCCATGTTCTTTTAAATCCCTTGTGCAATGCCAATGCCTGAGGGATTTTTCATGTATGATATTAATAGTACGTTTAACTGAAAAGATATTCGACATCTGCTTTAGTGAGTGCTTTAACAAATCCATTTTCGTCTGATATCAATTCTTTTGCAAGAATCTTCTTCCTTTCCTGCAGTTGAAGGATTTTATCTTCGATTGTATCAATACAAATCATCCTATAAGCAAATATGTTTTTCGTCTGGCCGATCCTATGAGTACGGTCTATTGCCTGTTGTTCCACGGCAGGGTTCCACCATGGATCTACGATGTATACATAATCTGCTGCGGTTAAATTTAAACCTACGCCACCGGCCTTAAGGGATATCAAAAACACCCTGCAGTCATCATTATTCTGGAAATTTTGAATGGCTTTCTCGCGGTCGATTGCGGAGGTACTTCCATCAAAGTATTCGAACGGTATTTTCTGTTCGATGAGTTTTTGCTTTATCAATGCCAGCATCCCGAGAAATTGCGAAAATATGAGGGCTTTGTGTTCACCTATATTTTCTGAAATTTCCCTGGCTAACTCATCAAGCTTGATGGAATGATTCGGATATTTTTCCTCCTCATTTAAAATTGCGGGGCTGTCGCAAATCTGCCTGAGTTTCATTAACCCCTGCAGGATTGTAAGCTGCGATTTATCAATACCCTGCTCATCTATTGTGCCCAGAATTTTATCGCGATAGCTGTTCCGATAGGCATCATAAATTTTTCGCTGTTCTTTTTCCATCTCACAGAAGAGAATGGTTTCCGTTTTATCAGGCAGATCTTTAGCTACCTGCTCTTTAGTACGTCGAAGAATGAAAGGGAATAGTAATTTTCTTAAATGATCTTTCTGCTCCTGTTCACCGAACTTATCAATAGGAGTCGCGAATTCGTTCCTGAAAAATTCCATTGTTCCTAGCAAGCCGGGATTTAAAAAATTCATCTGCGCAAAAATATCAAAGGTGTTATTCTGTAGCGGTGTACCACTCATGCACACCCTGTTCTTTGCATTGAGCAGAGACGCTGCTTTTGTAACTTTAGAAGAAGGATTCTTTATAGCCTGACTTTCATCCAGCACTACATAATCAAAATTTATTTTCAATAATATTTGGATGTCACTTCGTAAAGTACCGTATGTGGTTATAATAATATGATGTTGCTGTAATTCTTCTGCACTGCGTGACCGGGCGTTGCCGTGATGGATATGAAAAGTGAGGGAAGGAGTAAATTTTTTTACTTCGTTCTGCCAGTTGTAAATCAGGGTAGTAGGACATACTACGATGGCTTTTATGGTTCCGTTATTCTGGCCCCGGTAATAATCAAGCATACTCAAAGCTTGCACTGTTTTACCTAGCCCCATATCATCTGCGAGAATACCACCCCATCCTACATCATTCAAATAACTAAGCCATTGGTAACCAGCGAGCTGGTAAGGGCGCAGAACTGTTTGAAGTTCTGCAGGTGCTGGGATTTCCGGAATATTTTTGAACTCTCTTAATCGCTCGTATTTCTCATCGAGCTCAAAACTCATCTCTTCCTCATTCCTGTTTTCATAAAGTTCATCAATCACACTCATATGATATTTGGAGAGCCGTAAGCGATCAGATTTTCCATCGCCCACTTTAAAAAGCAGAGAATATTTTTTCAACCACTCGTCAGGAAGTATTCCCAGCGTTCCATCACCAAGTTGAACAAAAGATTGTTTACCCGCGAGCGCCTTTTTAATATCTGATATACCTACCCGCTGTTCACCAAATTCAATCTCCACCTTTGCATCAAACCAATCAAGGCCGCTGCTAACATGGATATGTGTGTTTGGTCGTGCCGTATTAAAGCGAAAATTTTTCAGTGCTTCAAAGCCAAAGACGGGCACCTTCATATCCTTCATAGCATCCACAAACAAAAAGAACCAGTTGTTACGAAGTACGTCGGCGCCTTTAAGAACCAGGCTCCCCGTTTCAGCCTGGCGTATGAACATGGAGTGGAGGTTTTCCATTTTGTTCATAAAGGTCTCTTCCGCTTCTTTATTCCGTTTGATGATGAGAATCTTATCTCCGTCGGGAATAGTGATCGTTTCCTTATCAGACGCTTTCGTATCAAACCCTTTATAACTATAAATTGGCTGAAAAACCAGGTAATCACCGCGTTCCTGCAATTGCAGCTTGATGTCTGGTACGCCGCTTTTAACTTCCCTAATCAGGCTCTTATCAAATTCTACCTGGTACTCTTTTGTAAGCGGAAGAATAATCTTCTGCATTTTTTCAGTCCAGTTTTTCTTACTTAGTTCAATATTGCCATCTTTAATAAATTTCTCGGCTTGTAAAACATCTTCCGGTTTTTGCCAGAGATAAAGGGTTTGATTGTGTAAAAAAACCAGGCTGCTTCGACATTCATTTTCTGTGAAAGACACGGTTTCGCCGGGAAGCTTCACCATGCAGGCAATTTCAAAATGATCGTTTTTGGCTAAAACTTTAAAAACTGGAGATATGAGATAATCGCTCAGTTCAATTTCACGCAGGTTTGCTGTTTTTAATGCTTTGGCTAAGGGCAGATAAAACACAAAACTATTTCTATACTGTTCCTCAAAGAGCTTTTTAAGCTTTGGATGAAGGTATTCGGTAATTAATGCCTTCGTTTCTTCTGGAAGATCCTCTCCATCGGTGTGAATAATGTTTTCCCAAATCCCGCTAAAGGGAGAGTTACGATTTAAATATTTGTTGATCTCGGCATCCTGTAATTTTCGGACTTGCTGAAATAATTGGCGATCGCCCTCTCTGAACATTTCTGTCTCAACAAATTTAGTAAGATCAAGTTTCTCGGCTTTGTCAGTATAGGACGTACTTTCCTCATCCGCCTCCCCCTGGATCGCATCAACCGTAAAGCACGGATACAGTTTTGCATTAAAATTAAAAATAATTCCCAACCGGGTATTTTTATCTTCTTCTATTACCGCCACGGGTTTAGATTCAAGCGGTGGCGGAATTCTGAACGAATTTGACGGCCTCGAGGAAGTCGGCGCTACAACTGCAGTCACTCTTTTTATCGATTGGTCAAGAAGTTTTAAAAAAGGTTTGCCTTCCTTGTAGATGAATTCAAATTTGTTGTTCAGGTCATCCTCGAGGCTGTACCCGTAAATTTGCAGTAGTTTGTTTTTCTCTTTATCCCAATTCCGAATGCTGTCAAAATAGTTAGGCCCGTAATTGTTTAGTAACTGTAAAAATAGCAGTGTTTTATGTTCGCAAAGTGGATGCATACTTTCATCACACTTACAGGATGTATCAAAATTACGTTCATCATTTTTTTGAATAACAAGGGGATATACCTCTTTATTATAAGCCAGCTCTGCTTCAACTCTTTCATCCGAAGCTTTGAGGATGGTAGCTTTAGTAGTGCGTAATAAATTCTCAGCCTCCTGGAAAATAGACACGGAAGACAACATCTTAAGCATCTTCAAGTCGATGTGCTTCATCTTTGCAACCGTGTGACGCTGGCTGTATTGTATCGCATTACTTAAAAGGAGGTTTTTATCAACCATTTCTTGTAAACGGAAAAGAGACGCGGCTTCATGCCGGCAAATATCACCAAGGTTATAGGGGCAACCGCAACGCAGACTCATGAGCTTGGCATCGGCATATTTTTGAATGTAAACCTTATAAAATGTGCTGTAGCTGTCGTCCTTTACCCGAAAAACAATGGACCCCATCAATTCATCATGTTCAACAAGTTCTACGTAGCCAAGACTGTGAATTTTTTTACCACGCCTGATTACTTCGTCGGTACCATTGTTGTAAATATGTTTAATAAGATGCGGAAGTGCCAATTTGTAGGTTTTACTTAAGAAATACTCGATTGCACCTAATCTTTACCTTAGAAATTGAGCCATTCGGCTTCTGAAAAGGGCAATTTGCAAAAGTAAAGGAAAATAATTGAGGCAGAGAATATTTCAAAGAGTAGTTATAAGAGTTTATCAGAGTAGCTTAGAATTGTTATATGGCCAATTATAAAAATGACCGCATTAATAAACCCCAATTACCAATTTTCCTTCCTGGTAAACCGGTAATACATTGGCAACATCTGACGTAAGACAATATCGAATATCTTTTTCGAGCCCATAGTTTGCAAGCCGGAGGTAGTGGGATGCATTTTTAACTTTCATAAATTCAAACATATCCTTTTGAGCTTCCTGGTAAAGTGAACTCGCCATTTGAGAGGAGTCGCAATTGATGTTAAAATGATCTTTAATTCTTTCAATGACAGCCCCTGCAAAAAGGGTGTCTTCAATATTTATTCTGTCTTTCCAGGCGGCACACCCAAGTATTACATTTTGGTTTTTGGCAACCAGGAATTCGCATACTGCCGACAGGTTTGGAAATGACCCGGTTATCACATCTTTCGCCCCTTTTTCAAGTGCCATGTGAAGCAACTTAGTACCGTTGGTTGTTGTAAGAACAAGGGTTCTATTGCCAATAAAATCGCGGGGATATTCAAATGGCGAATTACCATATTGCAAACCTTCGGCAACCTGGCCATCGCGCTCTCCTGCAGTGATTGAATCAATTTGCTTTCCAATTCTTATACATTCAGCAACACTGTCAACCGGGATGATCGCCTTTGCCCCATTATACAAGGCTGTTGCTATTGTACTGGTGGCACGGAGGACATCGATTATCACAACGATACTACTGCTTACATCGTACAAATGAATCAGTGCCGGAGATAGAGATGTAAATAGTGTAGGTTTATTTTTTATCATATTATAATAACATTAATCGCCGTCGCCGGATTCAGCGATCTGCCCGATAAGCTCAGTAGGGTGATAGGTTCTATTACAGCCATTATACAAACGGCATTTTCACCACGTTTGCTTTTAAAAGAGTATTTCTTACATTAATAAAGATTTCGCTTCCAATTGCCGAAAATCTAGTGTCAACATATCCAATCCCAATAGCTTTTCCTAACGAAGGAGATTGGGTACCGGAGGTAACCCGTCCGAGAATCGAACCTTCAAAGTCTTTGATTTCGTAATCGTGGCGGGCGATGCCTTTCTCTTTCATTTCAAATCCAACTAGTTTTTGTGCGACGCCTTTCTCTTTCTGTTTTTCAAAAATATTCCTCGAATTAAAATCTTTGGTAAACTTCGTGATCCACCCCAGTCCGGCTTCTATGGGCGAAGTAGTATCATCAATATCATTTCCGTAAAGACAGAACCCCATTTCAAGCCGCAAGGTATCGCGGGCACCAAGGCCAATTGGTTTGATATCCTGTGCTGCCCCGGCAGAAAAAATAGCATCCCAAATAATATTTGCTGCATCATTTGAATCTTCAAAATAAATCTCAACACCACCTGAACCTGTGTAACCTGTTGCACTGATCAACACATTATCAACTCCTGCAAAACGCCCCTTTTCGAAAGTATAATACTTCAAATTGAGAATATCAACGTCCGTTAGTTGTTGCAGGATTTTCGTAGCGTTGGGGCCCTGGATAGCCAACAGGCAGGTTTTATCGGAAATGTTGTGCATCTCAACTTCCTTAGTATTGAAGGACTGGATCCATTTCCAGTCTTTATCAATGTTCCCGGCATTCACCACCAGCATGTATGAAGCATTTTCTTCGAGACAATATACCAGCAGGTCATCTACAATTCCGCCTTCGTTGTTAGGCATGCAGCTATATTGTGCCTTACCAGCTATAAGTTTTGAAGCATCATTGGTGCTGATACGTTGAATAAGGTCCAATGCATTTTCGCCCTTCAGTATGAATTCGCCCATATGGCTTACATCAAAAACACCTGCATTATTTCTAACTGCTGCATGCTCATCATTAATACCGGAGTAAGAAATCGGCATATTAAAGCCTGCAAACTCGGCCATCTTTGCGCCCAGAGCTTCATGCTTTGTGATAAAAGGGGTATTTTTCATATGAATAGAGAGATTGTGGTTAATGACTAAAAATAGCCGCAAATGTAAAATAAAAATCCAGAGATTTTCTAAAGAATATAACCCATTTTCATGGGAAGTGGAAAACGTACTGTTACCGATTCCCCGGGAGGGAAAAATTTTTTAAGACGCTCCATCACTACAGGAAAAGGACTTACATTATTTACTTTAATGAATT
>JANXYS010000291.1 GCA_025355935.1 Chitinophagales bacterium
GTTACCGCCGTTATGAAACAAACCTGTAAGCGTAATGGCTTAATAATTTGTATGTACAAGTCTGTCTTAAGGAAATATTTAAACAGGATCGTAAAGATTACTGCAAGCCTAATCTTTCCAGAGGTAGGGAAATAGAATGACGGCCATTGCAATTACAAGTAAATCCAATAAGCTGATTAGTCCTGCCAATTGCCAGACCGCACCAGCCTTGAAAACTTCTGCAAACGCAGATTTGCTAAGCTGCATTAGTAAAAGTAATTGCGGCAATATAACCGGGAAACCGAGTATGGCTATCAATGCGGCATTTTGCTGGGCCTTCGCCGCTATAGCACTCATCAATGTAAAGACAAGGCTCAAACTTGTTCCCCCTAATAAAACAATTCCGATAAAACGAATAACGCCCGATAAAGGGTTGTTGAGAAATACAAAAAATAAAAACAGGCTCACCATACTCATGAGCAGCATGAGTATAACGTTGAAAATGAGTTTAGAAATTATGAAGTCAATCGGCGAACTGATGCTGTAAAAATAAAGCATCCTGCCGCGGCTCTCTTGCAGAAAACTTTTGGCAACCGTATTCACACACACAAATAATTGTATTACCCAAAACAGGCTGTTCCATACTGTGGAATCGATGTTTTCAGGAAGGGAAAGATACAGTACAAAAATGGTAGAAGCAACGTATAAGAGGATACCGTAAAAGGTATGTTGCTGCCGCAATTCCAAAAGGATATCTTTTTTGAGCAATGCTAGTATGCGGCCATTCATAGGCGCAAATTAGGGAATGTTATGCAATCATAGTTCGGTAAACACCGGTTCGAACGCGGATGTTTGCATAACTGCCAGGCATGGCGTACCAGGTACCGTAACAATTAAAACGTACATTTTTTAGAATACGTTAATAAGTATGCTGTTCAATATTTGTTTTATCTGCAAACAAAATTTATATTCATTGCCTCAACTTCACTAAAACCTTATTATGAAAAAACTGCTACTCGTTTCTTTTTCATTTATTTTGTTACACGCAGCCAATGCCCAGCAGACCTGGACTTCTCATGCGAATGTTGACAAGGTTCAAACTGATAAAGCCGTCGCACGCAAATCTTTTCCAAAAGAATTCAAATTGTTTGATTTGAATATAGCGCCGTTACGACTTCAATTATTCAGTTTAGCAAACAAAAATAGTTCACGGAATCCCGTTATTATTTCTTTACCAAATGCCGGGGGTTCTATCGAACAGTTTGAAATGTCTGAAGCTTCTAATTTCGAACCCGACCTACAGGCAAGATTTCCCGAAATCAGGGCTTATTCAGGGAGAGGTATTTCTGATAAGTCTGCAACTCTTAAATTGAGTATTTCCCCTGCAGGCGTGCAGACAATGGTATTCAGGAGCAATTATGAAAATGAATTTATTGAAGCCTATTCAAAGGATCACTCTGTATATGCAGTCTTTAAATCTCAACGAAATCCGGGCCAGCTCCCATGGTCATGTACCACCGATGACAAACAATCTTTTGCCGATATTAATGCAAAAGTTAATTCTGTCAGCAGTTTAACCGGAGGGTCAACCGGGCAGTTAAGAACCATGCGACTTGCACAATCCTGCAATGGAGAGTATTCGAATTATTTCGGGGCAACCAGTTCAGCAGATGTGGCGCTTGTACTTGCTGCGTTCAACGCTACTCTTACTCGTTGTAATGGTGTTTATGAGAAAGACCTCGCGTTACACCTAAACTTAATATCCAATACAACTTCTGTCATTTTTTATGTTCCTGCAACAGATCCTTATAGCACACTGTCGAACTGGAACCAGGAGTTACAGACAACATTGACCAATACCATTGGCGATGCAAATTATGATATCGGGCATATGTTTGGCGCAACGGGCGGCGGCGGAAATGCGGGTTGTATAGGCTGTGTTTGCGTTAATCCTACGTCAAGTGCAAAACTTGGTAAAGGTTCAGGCATTACGTCGCCTGCAGATGGTATTCCACAGGGCGACAACTTTGATATTGATTACGTGGTGCATGAAGTAGGTCACCAGCTGGGGGCAAATCATACCTTTTCCTACTCACTGGAAGGTACTGGGCAAAATAAAGAAATTGGGTCGGGTATAACTATTATGGGTTATGCAGGTATCACAGCCTATGATCCTGCTCCACATTCTATCGCCTCTTATCACGAAACTTCTATTGCTCAGATTCAGGCAAACCTCGCAACAAAAGCCTGTCCTGTTGTTACCAATATTTCAGCTACCAACGCAACTCCGGTTATCGCACCAGTAAGTAACTATACCATTCCTATTAGTACTCCTTTCGCACTAACGGGTTCGGCTACTGATGCAAATGGCGATGCTTTAACCTATAGCTGGGAACAAGATGATAATTCTACCGTTTCCGGCGCAAACAGTAAGGCAAGTCCAACTAAAACAAACGGCCCCAACTTTTTATCTTTTACGCCAACCACATCCGGCACCCGTTTATTCCCTATGTTATCAACCATCCTTGCCGGCGGACTTACAACTGGTCCTTTGGCAGGAGGCGATGCGGGGATAACAATTGAAGCTTTAAGTTCTGTAGCCAGGCCTTTAAATTTCCGTCTCACGGTTAGGGATAACTCCCCGTACAGTTCAACGGCGCCAATAAAAGTTGGACAAACAGCATTTGCGGATGTAGTAGTTACCGTAAGTGCAGCATCCGGACCGTTCGCGGTTACTGCTCCTAACACTGCTGTAACTTATGCGGGTGGCTCTTCTCAAAACATTACCTGGTCGGTAGCAAGTACAACCGCAACACCAGTTAGTTGCGCAAACGTGAAAATCTCACTGTCTGTAGACGGCGGACTTACTTTCCCTACAATACTTGCAGCAAGTACCGCCAACGATGGCACGGAAATATTAACCATTCCTAACACTCCTACCACATCTGCAAGGATTAAAGTTGAAGCGGTAGGAAATATATTCTTCGATATATCGAACGCAGATTTTACAATTAGCGCAGGAACATCATGCGGCTCACCCACAGGATTAACCTCTTCTTCGATCACTACTTCGGGTGCTACCGTTAGCTGGACGGCTGTTGCGGGTGCGAGCAGCTATGATGTAGACTACAAATTAACGTCTGCTTCAACCTGGACAAATGCAGCCACTGCAACTTCAGGAACATCAGTTATTATTAGTGGATTGAATTCTTCTACTGTGTATGATTGGCGCGTCCGCACCAACTGTAGCAGCGGAAGTAGTGCATACACTGCAGCGCAGTTTACAACTAGCGGTGTTGCGGTTTGTAATGCACCAACCGGCCTTGCCTCCTCTGCCATTACAACCAATAGTGCGACCGTAAGCTGGGCAGCAGTGAGCGGCGCAGTTAGCTATGGGGTTGACTACAAACTAACAACATCATCTACCTGGACCAGCGCCGCTACTGCTACTACGGCAACGTCCCTTTCATTAAGCGGATTAACTGCTTCAACAGTCTACGATTGGAGGGTACTGACTAACTGTTCAGGTGGATCAAGTACTTATTCAACTGCCCAGTTTACAACGGCAACAGCAGGAACCGGTGGTTGCCAAAGTATTTATGATGTTTCAACGAATGGTACAACGTCAGGTGCGGCGACTATTCCATTCAACACGAATATCACCGGGCTTATAAGTCCAATTACCGATGTAGATAACTATAAGTTTGTTATTACTACGGGAGGGACGATTACGCTTTCTTTAAGTACACTTCCGAGTAATTACGATTTACAGCTGTTGAATAGTTCAGGCACACAGGTAGCCATTTCTCAAAATGGAGGGACAACATCAGAAACCATCAACTACTCCGCCGCTGCCGGCACTTACTATGCTCATGTATTCGCCCACAAACGTGCTGTCAGCTCTACCACTTGTTATACGTTAGTGGTTGCGACAGGTACAGCTACGAGGGCCAATCCGACTTCAACCGAGGTTAGCCAGTCTGCACTTTTGAAAGTTTATCCAAACCCCGCGATTAACAGCATTAATGTTAGTCTCCTCGGTTCGGTAAGCACAAAGGCTGTACTGCAGATAACTGATGCTAAGGGTACGTTGATTACAGAAAAGAAAATCAAAAATAGTATTCAGTCAGTAGATGTTTCAAGGCTTGCCAAAGGCGCCTACGTTATAAAGGTTTTGAATGGTGAGAGCGTTATTACCTCGAAATTTATAAAAGAGTAATAGTCTATCACCGCTAATAAAAAAGGATCCCGTTAGTAAATGGGATCCTTTTTTATTTTATAAGATACGTAAGCTTATAACTGGGCGCAAATTCTGCACCTGGGTTCATATATGTCATTTTCGCCGATTAACACCTGGCCTTCAGCAGCTACCTTACGGTATGAAACATTGGCAATATTGCCGCAGATCATACAAATCGCATGAAGTTTGGTTATATAGTCGGCTTTTGCCAGGAGACCGGGCATTTGTCCGAACGGATTGCCCAGGTAATCCATGTCGAGTCCTGCAACAATTACCCTCATTCCGCGCATCGCGAGCTGCTCACAAACATTGCCAATTTCTGAATCAAAAAACTGCGCCTCATCAATGCCAACTACGTCTACACCCTCCGCTAGTAACAGAATGGTCTGCGAATTTTCAACGGGTGTACTATGTATAAAATTGGTGTCATGACTTACAATTTTTACGGCATCATACCGGTTATCTATTGCCGGCTTAAATATCTCTACTTTGAGATTGGCAATTTTAACTCTTTTTAAACGCCGGATGAGTTCTTCCGTTTTTCCGCTGAACATGCTGCCGCAAATAACTTCAATCCATCCCCGCCGGTCTCCTCTCAAATTAGGTTCAATAAACATTAAATTACTTTTTTAAAATTGTGTTTGTAACTTTAATCCCGATACTTGCAAAGATTATTGTTTCCACCCAATAGGGCAAAACAAATTTTAGTTGACGAGTGTCTATTTGTAAGCAAAAATCTAAGTATGGAACGGGTGCGAACCCTTTGTGATAAATTGAAAGAACAGCTCGACCAACACGCTACCGTTGACGACCTGTTATTCACTGTGCAGCTCATTCGCTCCGAGCTCACACATGTACAGAATAACCAGCCTGTAACCACTGCGCAACCAGGCGTAAGCATTCATGTAGCGCCAATCTTCTACAAATCAGTCGTAGCTCCGGTACCACCTGCACCGGCTCCGGAACCCGAGAAAACAGTGGAGGTTCTGCAAATCGATGAGGCAGAAGTAGAGGCTGAACTGGAGGAAATAAAAAGGATTGCAGAAGAAAGAAGCAAGTTTGGTATGCAGAACAGGCCTAGTATGTTGTTTGATCCGGTTGAAGACATACCAACTCTTACTCACCAGCAACCCATACCGGCGTCTTCACCAGCTACAGCTTCAAAACCAACTTCAAAGGAACTTCATCAAACCATTACCAGTGATCATAGCGCCTCCCTTAATGACAAGCTAAAACAAATAAAAATAGAGTTATCGGACACGCTGAAAGAAGTACCGATCAAAGATTTGAAAAAAGCGATCGGCCTGAATGATCGATTCCTGTTTATCAGGGAATTATTCCGCGGCGATGAAACGATGTACGAACGAAGTATTAAGACGATCAATGGTTTTACTATTTTTCCCGAGGCTGAATACTGGATAAAAAGAGAGCTTAAACTAAAGCTGGCTTGGGATGACCATAACGAATACGTTCAACAATTTGATCAATTAGTTAAAAGACGGTTTGCATGAATGTAATTCATGATTGTCTCGGTAGCGCCCCTATGTTCGTAGACATAGTTTTTGGCGGCAGCACCGCTTGATTCCAGTTTTTGATTATCCGATTCTAAATCCTGCAATAGGCTTTCAAGTTCGACAGCGCTGTTAATACTGAATGCTGCACCACAGGCCAGTAGCCCTTTTGCCTCTTCAAATTTTTCATATTCCGGTCCAAAAATAACAGGCTTGCCAAAAACGGCCGCTTCAAGCACATTGTGGATTCCTGAATCTCCAAATCCACCCCCTACATAAGTGATGGTAGCGTATTTATAAAGTTTTGACAACATGCCAATGTTATCTATAATAATAACGTGTGAATCCGGGTGGAGCTGCCACTGCCGTTTTACACAGTCGGAATACAGTACAGAGCCTACGAATTCAGCCTGAACATCTTTTATATTTTCGACGTCTACTTCGTGCGGCGCGATAATAAATTTGGTTCGGGGATGTGCTTTTATATAATGTGTCCATTCGGCTTCATCCTCTTCCCAGGTACTCCCCGCAACTATAACCCGGCTGTCGTTGCAAAAATTCGAAAAGCCCTCATCAAGAGGCACAAATTTTTCAGCTATATCTATTACCCGGTCGAAACGGGTATCTCCACTCACAGTTACATTTTCTGAAATACCTGCCTGCTTCAAGAGCGTCGCGGAATTATCTGTTTGTACAAACAAGTGGTTAAACGACTGCAGCATAATTTTCCAGAGTGAGCCGTACCATTTAAAAAAAGGTTGGGACGACCGGAAAATTCCCGAAACTAATAGCACAGGAACATTCCGCTTTTCTAATTCTGTCAGGTAGTAATACCAGTACTCATATTTTACCCATATAACAAGAGACGGGTTTATTGCGGTAATGAACTTTCGGGCATTTATCCGGCTATCCATCGGGAGATAAATTACGAGGTCGGCTTCCGCATAATTTTTCCGCACTTCATATCCGCTAGGCGAAAAAAAAGTAAGCACAATTTTATACGATGGAAATTCGTTTCTAATCCGTTCTAATACCGGGCGGCCCTGTTCAAATTCACCCAGGCTTGCACAATGCATCCAGATATAAGAAGAGTTTGGATCAGCGGTAGCGGAAGCAATTTTATCGAATACATCTTTTCGGCCCAAAACCCAATTCCTGGCTTTTAAATTGAAGAGTGAAGCGATGCGGATGCCCGCAGAATAGAACACTAAAAACACGTTGTAAAAGAAGACGCTCAAATGGATCAGATTTCGTCAAAAGTACTGCGGATTAACGGTTTAAGCAATTTGAAATGCTAATTCGTAGTTCCTGATTCAAATCTTATCTTTGCGCCGCTTAAATAGGTACACATGAGGCCCTTACAAATGGTTGATACTAAAACACAGTATCATAAAATAAAGACTGAAATTGATGCGGCCGTACTGGATGTTATGGAAAGTTCGCAGTTTATCGGCGGTAAAGCCGTAAACGATTTTGCAGGGAGCCTTGCTGTTTACCACGGTGTAAAACATGTTATCCCCTGCGCTA
>JANXYS010000330.1 GCA_025355935.1 Chitinophagales bacterium
GTTCAAAGGAAGTTTTTATAAATGTAGAGCAACAAAATAGTACGATAAAAGTATCAGTTAAAGACACTGGAATTGGTATTGCTAACCAAAACCTTATTAAAATCTTTGATAAGTATCATCGCATCGAAGAACATTCAGAACATTTTCAAGGACTCGGTATAGGATTGTTTATATCGTATGAAATTATTCTACGGCATCACGGTAAACTGTAGGCGGAAAGCGAATTGGGTAAGGGTAGTATATTCTATTTCACTTTGCCCGAAAGTTATATAGACTCGGCACAGTAAATAGCAAAATAAGAGACGACAGTATTTTATGAATTTTTTTTCTAGCACGAATTTAAAACCGAATGATTCGAATTACACGAATTGAGTTCACTTCGTGAATTCCTGTTTTCACTACGGAGGTGAATGAGTTTTAGGAATGAGTTTTAAAGCACCAATTACACTTTTAAAACCCGAATTTCAAAGCACGAATTACATGAATTAGAATTTCGTAACCCGAATTGCCCTTTGCCTTTTGCCCATTGCCTCTTGCCCTTTACTCATTGCCTCTTGCCCTTTGCCAATTGCCCTTTGCTAATTGCCAATTGCCCTTTGCCTATTGCCTCTTGCTCATTGCTCATTGCCTATTACCCATCGCCTATGGCCAATTGCCCTTTACTAATTGCCCTTTGCCTATTGCGTCTTGCCCTTTACCTTTTGCGTCTTGCCCTTTACCCATTGCCAATTACCCTTTGCCTATTGCCCATTGCTCATTGCTCATTGCCTATTACCTATTGCCCTTTGCCACTGCCCTTTGCCTTTTGCCAATTGCGCATTCCTAAATGCCCATTGCCCTTCGCTCACCTCCTAACCAAAAAAAATCCAAACATCTCTGTCTGGACTATAAAAAGTATAAGTATAAAAATTTTACATTGCCGCTAACTGAACTTTCTGCTGCAGTTCAAGTACGCTTTCTTTAAACAGGTTATCGGTATCCATTAAATCTTTTACGGTTTGACAGCTATGGATAACCGTTGTATGATCACGGCCTCCGAAATGTTCGCCGATTGTTTTCAAAGAATTCTTGGTAAAGGCTTTTGATAAAAACATAGTTATTTGCCTGGCCTGTACAATCTCTCTCTTTCTCGTTTTTTGTAGCAGCTTATCATACGGTACATCAAAATACTCACAAACCATTTTTTGGATAGCGTCAATCGTGATTTCCTTACTGGAAGATTTTACGAAGTTTCTAAGTACTTTTTTAGCCAATTCAAGGTCTATTTCCCTCTTATTTAGCGAAGATTGTGCCAACAATGAGATCAATGCGCCTTCCAATTCGCGTACATTACTGCTGATATTGTAGGCAATATACTTAACAACTTCTCGCGGCATTTCAAGCCCGTCGCTCTTCATTTTATTTTCCAGTATTTCAATCTTCGTATCATAATCCGGTATTTGCAGATCTGCACTCAATCCCCACCTGAACCTGCTTAGCAGGCGTTCCTGCACCCCTTCAAGGTCTTTGGGCGATTTATCACTAGTTAGGATAAGCTGCTTGCCGCTTTGATGAAGATGGTTGAAAATGGAAAAAAAAGCGTCCTGGGATTTTTCAGCACGATTAAAAAACTGTATGTCATCAATGATAAGGACGTCGATGAGCTGGTAAAAATGAATGAAATCGTTGATCGCGTTATTTCGCCCATGATCAATAAACTGGTTAATGAATTTTTCGGAGCTAACGTAGAGAACTACTTTGTTTTGGTGCAAACGCTTTACTTCGTTCCCGATTGCCTGCGCGAGATGAGTTTTACCTAAACCTACGCCACCATAAATTACCAGTGGGTTAAAAGAGGTAGTGCCGGGTTTTTCTGCAACGGTTTTACCCGCCCTGCGCGCAACCCGGTTACAATCACCTTCTATAAAACTTTCAAATGTATACGAGTGATTAAGCTGCGGATCGATCTGCATCTTCTTCAACCCCGGAATAACAAAAGGGTTTTTTACAGGATTATTTATGACCAGCGGAAAATCCATTTCATTATTTGAATATGATTTGTATCCATGTCCCGGAACATCCATTGTTAGCGGCTTATTTTTGCTGTTGCCGCTATCAACCATGATCCTGTATTCCAGCCTGGCTTCCTTACCTAATTCACGCTTTAAGGTTTTGGCCAGAAGTGATACGTAATGCTCTTCAAGATACTCATAAAAAAATTGACTTGGAACCTGGATGGTAAGTATTTTTTCTTTCAACGCAACTGGCCTGATGGGCTCAAACCATGTCTTAAAATGTTGCCATTCTACAATGTCTTTGATAATCTCCAAACAGTTAGACCATACTTTATCAAATACTTTCTCCATTATACCTTAAGCAATTAATTATATACTGATTTTGTGTTGTTGTTTCCTTGGGAATCGGGACCAAAAAATCAATTCATAAAACAGATAAAGAAATTATTTGGCGGGACAGCGAATATCAAAATAAATTGTTGAAAAAAAAATTTTTTATTCATTTGTTTTTT
>JANXYS010000334.1 GCA_025355935.1 Chitinophagales bacterium
CGAAAATAGTTCATGATACTATCGAAAACCTGCATGGTTTCCGACGTCTTAATTTCAGGTGACAACACAATTCCCCCAAATGTTAATCCCGCATGAGAATATACAACTCTATCCTTTTCATTTGCTGGGAAGAGAGCGAGCAGTTTTGCCGAATTGTATACCATCAATGAGTGATCGACGTAGCGATCTTCATGATATTCCATGTATGATCGATTAAACAGGAATAGACCGTTTTTAGCGGGACATAAAAAATCATTCCACACCGCAGTATGATTTTTATTAAAACGTTGAATGGTTAATATCATAACATCAGAAAGTATTTTTCTGTTTTCCCTGTTTCTAAAAGTTGAAAGCCCTCTTTAAGATATAGAGTTTTAGCCCTTACATTTTCATTACCCACAATGAGGTGAAGTTGTGCAAGCTTTAAAATTTTACCCTGGCTAATTGCCTCACTCAGCATAAATGCTCCAATTCCCCTTCCCCAATAACTCTTATCGCCAATATAGCCCCAATATTCTGCTTTTTGTGCTGTTATGTTTTTTAGTCCCATTGCACCAATCGGTAGATCATTTTCTATTATTCCTCTGATCCAATAATCTTTTCGGCAGCGTAAATTACTATAAAATGCAAGTTGTTCTTCCTTTGAAAAATCCGGGGTAAGCGTAAGGGCTTTTATTTCGGGGTCGTTCAGCCATATCCAAGATTTAAATAGAAATTCTCTGTCATACTCTACTAAGGATGCCATAGATAAATGTTTGAATCCTCACTTTTCAGCGAAGGGAAGTTTTATGAATTCGTTGTAATCCCTGATGTAGTCCCTCTCTTCATAAGCGATATTTGCGATGCACATTTGCACCGAGCTATGCGTGTATTGCATTACATGCCAACAGAATTTGGGAAGCAACAAGCCTACTGAGGGAGATTCGAGGATAAATCGTTCCTTTAAACCGCCCGGCATTTCAGTTTCAACAATTATTTTACCGGCGACTGCAACAAGAATTTGTTCAAGCTCGTAATGGGCATGGCCGCCGCGCCGAATGCTTTCCGGGGTGTAGTAGGTCCAATACACCCTGTTAACCTCAAATGGTAGCGTATCATTTTCCGAAACGGAAATATATCCCTGCATTGTATTTCCTATTCTTGGAAATTCAATCAGAGCAGGACCTTTATACATATAAATTAATTTTTAAAATAAATTTTTGCAAAAAATGGTAAAATTATTCTATCGTAAAGTTTTGGGATTATACTAGGACTAACGTTTTCTTCCTTTGACCACAGCTGACCTAAACCCATCTTCATAGATAATTCCTCCCCAAACATCAGTCATCCCGTGCTTTTTAAACCACGCAACAACTGTTTCTATTTTCTGCGGTTGATCATATTCGGGACTAAACATATCAAAGGTATCCAGCACCACCATCTCCCTAAGAGTTTCTTTGGAAATATTCTTGGGAAGAGTACCATCAATATCACAGACTGGTATAAAACGAGTAGCAATTTTTCTTAAACCTATCGAAGCGAAAAAGCGATAAAGTTTAATAAGACGATCAGCATTATGATTGATCTTCCTGAACAATACCTCGTGACTCATTTTTTTCGTAAAGGGGCGTAAAAGATACTTTGCATGCATTTTTGTCCACCAACCATTAATCGGATAAAAGTCAACTATGACTTCGGCCCCCTTCTTAGCCATGTTAATAAGAGCTTTTACTGAAGCTTCAACATTGGGAGTATGCTGAAGAACACCGAAGCAAAACACCTTATCAAAACCCTCCGGGCCAAACGGCAAATCATAAATGCTTGCCTGGAATAGATACAGACGAGTATTAGGGCCGTTGTTAATAAAATTGGCTTCTACTGCATTTGAATAATCAACGCTATAGAGATTAGCTTTAGTATAATCCAGCACGATCTGTGTGAAACGCCCCGCACCTGACCCAACTTCCAAAATATTCTGGCCTGCAAGATTCTCTTTGTTCCAGCCGGTTTGGGCGAAGAATCTACGTTCACTCAGCTTCATGTTGGTGGTTCTATCGAGTTGAGTTGTTGCAAATTTATTCCATTGATATCCAAAATTACCGGCATAATTACCATCCTCTACGAAACGGTAAGCGCCTTTTAAAGATGGGAAAATATTGCCATCCTCATCCACCAGCCCACTTTCAATAATTTGCAGTGGTTTTTTATTAAAAGGATTAACAAGTTTAATCAATGATGCACAGTTTTGCGTTGCAATTAGGATTTGCGATGAAGTAGTTAACGGGTTTTTACGATATTTATTTCGTGAAAGTTACTACATCAGGACTTAACAAGGCCAAGCAAGTATTGTCCGTATCCACTTTTAACCAATTCCATCGCAAGAGTTTCTAACTGCGCCGTACTTATGAATCCCATTCGCCAGGCAACCTCTTCAGGGCACCCAATCTTAAGGCCTTGCCTTTTTTCAATTACACGAACATATTCACTTGCATCGCTCAAAGAATCAAACGTACCCGTATCGAGCCACGCAAAACCGCGGTCAAGTACTGCTACTTTTAAAGTTTTGTTGGCGAGAAAAATTTTATTAACATCGGTAATCTCGAACTCCCCGCGAGGGCCGGCGGGGATATCCTTTGCTATTTGTACCACGCTGTTATCGTAAAAATATAGGCCAGGCACCGCAAAATTACTTTTTGGCTTCTCGGGCTTTTCTTCAATACTTAAGGCAGTGAAGTAATTATCAAATTCTACAACACCATACCGTTCAGGATCGCTTACGGGATATGCGAATATCACTGAGCCCTCTACCTGGGCGGCAGACTGCAATAACTTACTGAAGCCACTTCCGTAAAAAATATTGTCGCCGAGCACCAGCGCCACCTTATCCTCCCCAATAAATTTCTCGCCTATAACGAATGCCTGGGCAAGTCCATTGGGAACCTCTTGTTTTGCGTAACTAATATTACATCCCCATTTGCTTCCATCCCCTAACAGTCTTTGAAATTGTTCCTGGTCCGGCGGCGTTGTTATCACCAGAATATCTCTTATCCCCGCGAGCATGAGCGTGCTTAGCGGATAATAAATCATAGGCTTATCATATATAGGCATAAGTTGTTTGCTGATCCCCATTGTGATTGGATATAACCTCGTACCGGATCCACCCGCAAGAATAATTCCCTTCATATAGCTTAGTTAGAGATGCATTGTATGTGCATCGGTCTTAAGAAACAAATTTGATTGTATTGTCTAAATTACCATTGTTGCCCCGACATGGTTTTTAGTGATATTGTTTATCATAATATTCCTGGTAATGGCCCGTTACAACTTCATTTAACCAGTTAGAATTATTTAGATACCAGTCAATAGTTTTCGCCAGGCCTTCTTCGAATTGGAGAGATGGTATCCAGCCAAGTTCATTCTTAAGTTTGGTAGCATCGATTGCATAACGCTGATCGTGACCTGCACGATCCTTCACAAAGGTTATCAGTTGTAAAGAGCTTCCTGCGGGGCGATTTAGTTTAGCATCCATCTGGCGGCATAACTCTTTAATTAGATTAATGTTTGTCCATTCATTATGTCCTCCGATATTGTATGTCTCACCAATTTTGCCATTATGATAGATTAAATCAATGGCGTTTACATGATCTTCAACGAAGAGCCAGTCGCGGATGTTTTCTCCTTTTCCATAAACAGGTAGGGGTCTATTATTGATGATGTTATTAATGCTCAAAGGAATCAATTTTTCTGGAAAGTGATAAGGCCCATAGTTATTGCTGCAGTTTGAGATCTTAACCGGAAGATCGAATGTATGATAGTATGCGCGTACAAAGTGATCAGATGAAGCCTTGGAGGCGGAGTACGGGCTACGGGGATCGTACGATGTATGTTCATGGAAAAACCCCGTATCACCCAGTGATCCATAAACCTCGTCAGTAGAAATGTGATAAAAAAGCTTACCGTTAAAATCTGTTTTCCAGGCTTCTTTTGCAACCTGTAAAAGGGTTGCGGTACCAAGAACATTTGTTTTTACGAATGATAAGGGGTCGGTAATTGACCTGTCAACATGGCTTTCAGCTGCACAATGCAGAACGCCAGTAAAGTGGAACTGCTGAAATAATTGCTGCATTGCATTCATGTCCGTAATGTCAGCTTTTACGAAGGTATAATTTGGCGCCGACTCGATATCTTTCAGATTAGCCAGGTTTCCGGCATAGGTCAGCGAATCAACATTAACTATCCGGTAATGCGGATATTTTGTCACAAAAAGCCTTGTAAGGTGCGATCCTATAAATCCTGCGCCACCTGTGATGAGAATAGTTTGCATACAATTTTAAAGTCGCAAAATACAAAAACTAATTTACCCCTGAATAATCTCCTCAACACCCTGTGTGATCTTTTAATTATATTTTTGCGTTAATTCATAAGTTTGTAAGTATGTCCCGTCGAATTAGGAGGCAAAAACGTTTTATATTTTGGTTCACAATATTATTATCAGCGATTACCTTTTAATATTTCCGTACATAGGGCTGTTTTATCTTCTTGCGAAAAGGATGAGCAAAGAATTGACAGAACCTGATTTGAGGAAGTATATGATGAATGCATTTTGGCTTCGAATGCTTGGAAGCATTTTATATTGCATGGTAGTTCAATATTATTACGGGTACGGAGATACATTTACTTTTTACAAGGGTGGAAACTTCTTCTCGGATCAAATCAAAGACAATCTTTCTAACATTCATTACCTGTTTGCGACTTCAACGGAAACGGGTGAATGGTATAGCTCTAGTCCGGGTGGAGACGAAGGCTTTGTGGGGTATTTTGCTAATCCGTCGGGGAATTTTGTAATGAAGATTAGTGCTGTCCTCTCTTTTTTTGCGTTCAACAGATTTATTATAATCGCGTTATTTTTCGCCTTTTTCTCATTCGTTGGCCAGTGGAAATTATTCCTGGTATTTGATGATATCAATAAGACCAGGAATAGGAAATTGCTTGCTTACGCTACCCTGTATACCCCGTCGATTTGGTTTTGGGGCAGTGGTTTACTGAAGGACTCTTTGTGCCTAGGCGCGCTCGGCATGATGGTAAGTATCCTCTATATTTACCTGGTTAAAAAACGCTTTTCATTTATAAGCCTTTTTTTATTTACTGGGCTTGCTTTCATGGTGACGATTATAAAGTCCTACATTACTGCCATTCTTTTCGCCGCTCTAGGCGTGACTATTTTCTTTTTATTTATCCGTAGTATTAAAAGCATACTTGCAAGGATAGGATTGATTGCCTTAATGAGCGCAGTTGCTCTTTTGGTCTTGCTGCAGTTGGATATCTCGGAACAAATAACCCAGATTGTGGAAGATTCGGTAACCCAGATCCAGGGCTTCCAGGATGCATACCAAAGCGTTAATTCCGATGATGAAGCAAGCCGCGCAGGCTTTTCAATGGCGGATCTTAATCCCTCACTCGGCAGTTTGGCAATGCAGGCTCCCAGTGCAATATTCACTTGCCTATACCGGCCATTTATTTGGGAGAGCAGGAAAGTTATGATTATGTTTACTTCTCTGGAATCAATGCTTCTCCTATACTGTACTTTGTTTCTACTTTGGAAGACGCGTCTTATAGGATTTTTCAGTGCAATTTTTAAGAACGAATATTTGCTATTTTCATTCATTATCTCTTTGATGTTTGCCTTGATAATTGGGTTTACCACCTTTAATTTTGGAACGATGATCAGGTATAAGATAATATTGCTTCCTTTTTTTTATTTCCTGCTCGTACATATTTATACAATGTATGTTCAAAAGCCAACTTTAATTGTAGCTGATCAAAGTTCGGCCAATTCGCTCGTCGCGTTGACTTTTGTCCAGAAGGTGAACTAAGTCAGTTCCGTCTTATACCATGCTGCAGTATTTTTGATCATGGAGGCTGTCGTAAATTTTTCTAAATACAAGTTATAAGCATTATTTGAAAGCCGTGCCCGCTCGGAATCGTCTCCTAGTAGCGCAATAATTTTCGCAGCCAACTCCGTGCTGTTACTTTTGGGGACCATTATTGCAGTTTTGTTATTATCCATAAGTTCGTTACCGGCGGGCGTATCAAAAGCTACTACTGGCACCCGTAATGCAAACGCTTCAATATATACCAACCCGAATGGTTCGAATAATGATGGAAGGACAATTATGTCAGACTGACTGATGTAAGAATAAGGGTGGGACTGAAAGCCCATAAAATGTATGTTTTTTTGCAATCCGAGATTATTAACACGCTCGGCAAGAGCGTCTTTGATGCTCCCTTCGCCGAGTATTACTAATACGCAAGAAGGATAATGCTTTACGATTTCCGGCATTGCGTCAATAAGGTAACGATGGCCCTTAAACGTTTCTATTCTACCCACAATTATTAACTGGGGATTTCCAACCCTGCATTCAGATGCATATGCATTCGGGTCGAAGGCCTTTATATCCACCCCATGATGTATAACGGTAAAATTTGCTGAGCAAAGTTGCAATGCTACATATAAATCTGATATTCCCTTCGAAACAGCCAGGTTTCTAGTTATGTATTTTATGGAAAGTTTTGTGACCCTGTAATAAAGGTTTTTCTTGATATCAATTGGTTTACCGGGTTCATAAACTTCCAGTACCCGCTCATCATAACCATGTTTAGTTGAGACGATTTCGAGTTTCGAATTAAAGATTTTTTTAGCGAGAACTGCCAGGATATCAGAATTGATGAGGTGACTGTGAATATATTTGAAACCACGCTCTGTACAGTACTTACTAATTTTATAAGCGGTTACAAGAAAAGCTGATCTCGATGAAATTAAAATCTGAACATGGACCCCAGCATCAGTTAATTCCTGTTTGTAGATTTCCATCATACCTTTCGCAGAAAATCCACAAACGATCATAAGTTCACATTTGATACCTTCTCGCTGTAAACCTGGTAGTAAGTGTTTCAAATATT
>JANXYS010000340.1 GCA_025355935.1 Chitinophagales bacterium
GATATTTCTGTTTTATTGTATCCAATAAAGCCTTTACTAGTTCCCTCATTTATTATAATCCAATCTTCAGTATCAAGGGCCGTTGCGGCACGGCTACGATCTTTTTGCTGTTTCATTTCCTTTTCAAATCCAGCGTCATCAACCGTCATGTCATTCTCGGAAGCTATCAATCTTGTCAGATCGATGGGAAAACCAAAAGTGTCGAGCAATTCAAAAGAGTCTGAACCACTAATCATCTTATCGGTAGCAGTTACCATGATATTATCCATTCTTTTTAAACCTTTTTCAAGCGTACGCAAAAAAGCATCCTCCTCTTCACGTATAACCTTTGATATGAATTCCTGTTGCTGCTGCAATTCAGGAAACACGCCTGCGAACTGGTCTGCAACCACGGCGAATAACTGAAACAATAAAGGTTGTTTATAATCAAGGTAAGAATAATAGTATCGAACGGCACGTCTGAGAATCCGCCGGATAACATAACCCGCACCTGTATTCGAAGGTAACTGCCCGTCCGCTATAGTACATGAGATAGCACGTATATGATCTGATAGAACACGAAACGCAATGGATGTTTTATCATCACCGGCTGTATACACGCGACCTGTAATCTTTTCTATCGCATTAATCGTCCCGGAAAAAACGTCGGTGTCATAATTACTGTTCTTGTTTTGCAATACGCGAACAAGTCTTTCGAACCCCATCCCTGTATCAACGTGCTTAGCCGGCAGGGGTTCGAGGGTCCCATCTTTTTTCCGGTTATACTGAATGAAAACATTATTCCATATCTCAATTACCTGCGGGTGATCTTTATTAACTAACGTTGCACCATTAATGGATTTTCGTTCTTCGTTACTACGGGTATCAGCATGAATTTCCGTGCAGGGGCCACATGGCCCTGTATCGCCCATTTCCCAAAAGTTGTCTTTTTTATTTCCCAGGAGAATATGGTCATCTTCAACATATTTTTTCCATTCGTTATATGCTTCAATATCCCTAGGTATTCCTTCCTTCTCATCGCCTTCAAAAACGGTAACATAAAGCTCCTCTTTAGGAATGCCATAAACTTCCGTTAAAAGCTCCCAACTCCAGGCAATGGCCTCTGCTTTGAAATAGTCGCCAAAGCTCCAGTTGCCGAGCATTTCAAACATAGTATGATGGTAAGTATCTACACCCACTTCTTCAAGATCATTGTGTTTACCGCTTACTCGTAAACATTTTTGCGTATCGGCAACACGTTGCCACGGTGCATTTTTATTGCCAAGGAAATAATCCTTGAATTGGTTCATACCAGCGTTAGTAAATAATAATGTAGGATCGTTCTTAACAACAATTGGTGCTGAAGGCACAATCGAATGGCTCTTGCTTTTAAAAAAATCTAAATACTGTTGCCTGATCTGCGTTGCGGTCATCATGTTTTTTATTGTTTGAACGGGTTGATTTTTGTTGATTAACGGGCTATATTTGTAGACCTCAATTGTTAATAGCTGATATCCTTAAACATGTATGCAATGCCAATTTGGTGCATCATGATTTTTAACCGGATACAAAAAATGTTTTTGAATTGTAAATGAATTGCAAAATTAGTCATTAAGCATCATTTTTCAGGGTCCTTTTGGCTGTTGTTGTATGAAGAAAATTAAATACTACTATAATACACACACGCTGCGGTACGAAAAACTGGTGACACCACTGCGCGTAAAATTCCTTCGTTTTTTTGGCTTTATGAGTGCCTTGCTCGTAAGTTCAGCCATTATCATTTATTTATATAATCGCTTTATTCCTAAACCAACCCAGTTGGAAAATAATAAAAAATATGAATTGCTCAGAGAGAATTATTTGCAGCTCAACGGAAAAGTAAAAACCTTACAGGACCAAATGGGAAGCCTCGAAAAAAGAGATAATGAAGTTTACCGGTCTATATTTGAAGCGAACCCCCTTCCTGACAGCGCCAGGGCTAAACTTATAGAAAAAACAAAGGAGCTGGATAAGGTGAACGTGATGAGGGATGATGTTATAGGAAAAGACCTGGCAGCGCAGCTTAACAATCTTGACGCCAGGATAACTTACCAGTACACTAGTTATAGTTCGATTGAAAAATTGATAAAGAATCAGGGTGCAAAGCTCTCGAGCATACCTGCAATACAGCCTGTAAGCAATAAACAATTAAATCGCATTGCTAGTGGTTTTGGAATGCGCATTGATCCTGTCTATGGCACGCCGAAAATGCACAAAGGGCTCGATTTTACGGCACCACAGGGCACACCGATTTATGCAACGGGCGATGGTACAATAAGTGTTGCCGGATATTCTGAAGGAGGCTATGGCAACCACGTAGAGATCAACCACGGGTACGGTTATGAAACGTTGTATGGCCATATGGTTAAAATAAAGGTGCGCCAAGGACAAAAAGTCGCGAGGGGAGAAGTAATAGGGTGGGTGGGCAGTACCGGAAAAAGCACCGGCCCGCATTGTCACTATGAAGTGCATATTAACGGCAACCCGGTAGATCCGGTTTACTTTTTCTACAATGATTTAAATGCCGAGCAATATGACCAGCTTTTGAAACTTGCCGCAATGGGCAGTGCAAAAAGTTTTGATTAATTTCGCAACAATGGCAACAACACAGGCATCTTTGTTTGATTTGAATGTCTCCGATAATTCGGAAAAACAGCAAAGTGCTACAGGGGCAGCGCCACAGGAAAAGTTAGCGCCTGCCCCTGTAGAATCTACTGACAAGTCGGGGGCTGAAATTTTTCCTGAAGCCGTATTTGCCGACAATGAAGTCCGATCTAATGAAGAAATTGCCCTGACTCCCGAAAATGAACTGCCGGGCAAAGTTCTCATACCCCAGAACGACGTTTTAGAAAACTTTTTACCTGCAGAGTCTATAACTGGTCAGGATTCCTCTGAAAAGATAATTGGTAGTACTAATACCGTTCAGGATTCGCAACGCGGAGGTCAAGTGCGAAAGTCAACACGTGGACGAATGAAATTGAGCGATATGAATACCGGCGCCGACCTGATTGAAATCCCGGAAGATGACGTGTTGTTTGAAAAAAGTTATTATTCTATTGGTACGGTGTCGGAGATGTTTAAGGTAAATATTTCCTTAATACGATTTTGGGAAAATGAATTTGACATATTAAAGCCCCGGAAAAATGGAAAGGGCGACCGCCATTTCAGACCTGAAGACGTAAAAAATTTGAAGCTCATTTATCATCTTTTGCGCGAGAAAAAATACACAATCGAAGGGGCAAAAGATTTTTTAAAGAAAAATAAAAAAGTAGAAGAAACTTTTAGCGTAATCGAGAGTCTGAAAAAGATGAAGTCTTTTCTTAACGAAATAAAGGCAAGCCTTTAAAAAGGGGAAATGAATAACCTTGCTTTCTTAAACCTAACTCATGAAAAAATATTGCATTTTGTTGGCAGGATTGTTTATTGTGAATTCTATCAAAGCGCAAGCTCCTTTTACTAGTACAGTTGATGCAAATAAAATTGTAATCCTCAATGGTATTGTATCAAAAAGTGACCTACGGGAAAATCCTGCGTTTAGTTGGTATAGCCAAAATCAGAAAGGATATACACCAGCGGCTTCGGTTCTTGAATCGATGACCGCAGCAAAAGATAGATTTCAATTCCTCATTTTTGGAGGAACCTGGTGTGAGGATACGCAAAGTATCTTGCCTAAATTTTTCAGGTTGCAGGAACTTAGTGGAGTTCAGGAAAAAAATATTAGCTTTTTTGCCGTTGATCGCCATAAACAAACACTGGGTAATATGTCCAATACATTCAACATCCTTAATGTGCCAACCATCATAGTATTAAAAGACGGAAAGGAAGTGGGCCGGGTTATAGAGTACGGAAAAACGGGTAAATGGGACCAGGAAGTCGCTGACCTGTTTAAATAATTGGCTGCGATTTAGAGGGAGCATCTTCTCCGGGATCACTATTAAATATTGTGATGTTACTCTGTGAAGTCGCAAATTCGATATTAATTTCATGAACCATCTTTATTAGGTTTATGATAATATTCTCTTTTAACTTATTAAAGTCATCAAGTGGAATAGGCAGCGCAAAAAATTCGGTGCTCACAATGATCCCACTTTTGCTGAAATCGCTCACTAGTACGGAAAATGAATTTACCTGTTCTTTTTTATTCAGGAATGATCGCACGGTTGCGGTAAACTGACTTAACAAGTCGCTGTTGGTAGTCGCCGAAAATTCCAATTTAATCTCTGCTCGTCGGAAATTTCTGAAACTCAGGTTATCTACCACACTATCTACCATTTGTTTATTTGGGACGGTAATAAGTGTTTTATCGTTGGTGCGAATCCGTGTACTTCTTAAACCAATTCGTTCTACTTTTCCGGAAAACACATTTACTTTAACAGTATCGCCCGTGAAAAAAGGTTTGTCAAGAAAAATTATAAAGGAGGCAATAATGTTTTCGATACTTTCTTTGGCCGCAAGTGCAAGAGCGGCTCCTGCGATACCCAGGCCCGCAACGAATGCACCAACATTTACATTTAGCACAATTTTAAGGAGAAGTAATATGCCGGCGATGTAGGAGATTACCTTAAAAAAGTCTCGAAAAAAAATGATCAGCTGGTTATGCTCCTTATCTATCGACGCTCCCGCCTGCTGAAGTACCAGGGATATAAAATGAACCAGGCTAACAACTAATTTTACAAACGCTACTATCACGACTACGTAACCGATTTTGTTTAAAATAGATTCAAGGGGATGATGGTAGATCTTCAAATTCCAGGCAGTAGGATAATTCAGTTTGTCAATGGCAATTACAGTCACAGCTAGCAGCATAAAGTCGCCAAGGGGCCTCACAATTAAATTAATAAATTGCCGTTGCTCTATTTGCGCCCAAGTTCTTTTGATAAACTGGTAGATTAGTGCCGCGATGTATCGAGATAATAGTTTTTTAAACAGCAACACAAAAAGTATAGTGCCCAGCACTATTAGATAGCTTTTGAGAGAATTATCTAAATATATTTTATCCAGGAAATCCATTATGAACTGTTTAAAGTAAGCTATAAATTTCTACTCCATCTTTTTTAAGAAGGTATACTTTCCCGTTCATAGTCTTAATATCAATATAGTCACCGAAAAAAGTCGGAATGGTATATTCTTTTAGTTCCAGGGACTTAAGTTCATAACTCAGCATTCGTTGGCCGTAGAAACCATATAGTTTATTTCCTGAGATGGCAATGTGTTCCCAGTGCAGAAAAGGTAAATTATTTTTATAGGTCCCGTAGTAATCAAAGACATAAAATCCTTTTTGTTCATCGTACAGATATACAAAATTATCACGATCAACGATCCGGGTGGGTAAAGGAACTGAGTCCATTAGTAGACGCAGATCTGTTGTTTCAAGAAGCAACTTTCCATCGTCGTCAATTTTCTTCAGTTTAGAATCCTGTTCGTCAAATAACCAGATATTGTTGTCGTAGGAGGTAGCAAGGGTCCTTACGCTGAAGATGTTAGTTTTACGAAAGTTTATACTGTTACGCAATGTAAGCAGCCTGTCAAGGATAACGACCGTTGAATAATTTTTGTAATAAACGAGAATCTTGAGAGGATTGCTCACGTCGATCAACGAAGGATTACCATATTTCTTTACATCATTAAATACACCCGCACTATCACCATTCTCGTTAATTTTCTTCAACTGGTTACCTGCGGTAACCAGGTATATGTTGTCAAGAACGTCAATATCCATATGGCTATACTCACCGGGCAAGAACCTGAAAAACTTAAAAGAATTATTGGCTTTGGCCGGGAAAGGATATGATAGCAGGGTATCTGCCACCGGACGAGTCTGAGCTTTACTTTCAAGCGAAAGGAAGACAAGTGAAATCAGATATAATAAATATTTTGGCAAAAATCAGCTTTCGAATTTTTTAAGTTCTATGGTATGACCGTCGAATTCCGCGTAAGTAAAGTATTGGATCCAGTCTCCAAGGTTAATATATCGGCTAGCATCAGTTAATTTATAGTCAATTGGCAGGTGCCGGTGCCCAAAAATAAAATAATTATACAAATGGTCTTTTAAAATTTCTTTGCAGTATTGTATAAGCCACTCTTCCTCGCCTCCAAGAAATTTCTCATCCGCTCCACCGGTTTGAGCCCTGCTCTTCCGGCTGAAAAAACGTGCCAGCCCTATTCCAATACGAGGGGGCAGAATGCCGAATAACATCTGACTCGTATTGTTTCGAAAAACCTTTTTGATAAATTTGTATCCGTTATCACCTGGCCCCAAGCCATCTCCGTGTCCTATCAAAAACTTTATATTATCAAACTCAAATGAGGCCGGATCAAAATAGACCTTTATATTCATTTCAGTCTGAAAATAATCTTTCATCCACATATCATGGTTACCCACAAAAAAGTGGACTGGTATACCACGGTCTGTAAGTTCTGCAAGTTTACCCAAAATTCTTACATATCCCTTCGGCACAACGTTCTTGTATTCAAACCAAAAATCGAAAAGGTCACCAAGGATAAATATTTCGCGCGCACTTGCCTTTATTTCGTCAAGAAAGCGGATAATTCTTTTTTCCCTTACAAGGCTTTCGGCAGCATTAGGTGCGCCGAGGTGAAAGTCGGAGAGGAAATAGATTTTTTTGGTCTGCAAAGACATGCGGGGAAGTTAGGATTTATTTTTTTCCTGCAGATACTTTAAGATATCGCCTGATTCAATGGTCGGCATACCTACTACTGATTGATTGTACCAATATACCCAGGCAACCGACTCGTTACCGGAGTGAAAGACATCCGTGAGAGCTCGTTTGTAAACAGTCGTTTCACCCTCTTCTACATTGAGGCCTTCATAGTCATCAAGTTGCTCGATAGCCCAATCAAACTCCGATGGATCGTTTAGCTGGTATAGTTCGCCATTTATAAAATATTCTTCATCTGTAGCCACTGCCACAGGGTATGAGCCATTATCATGAAGCCTCCCACGCACTATGGCATCCCCAATTAAATGGAAATACCGGGTAAGATACTCATACGCTGGATTATGGAATCCGCTGCGGAGAGATCCATACACAAATAATTTAAAGCAGGCTGGGGTCATGATCTAAGTGTAAATTTAACTAGTAGGAATTACAATTTTAAATTATCCTAAACTGTTGGTTGGATCATCATCTTCAAGAAGAAAACAAAAAACCTCCTTCGGCCCATGCACTCCTGTAACAAGTGTTTTTTCAATGTCGGCGGTTCGACTGGGCCCGCTGGCGAAAGTGATGAATGACGGCAACGAGCTTCCATATTTCGCTTTCAAGGCCTGCAACGCGTCCTTAATATCAAAATGTAGCTGGCTTGTGTAAGCAATGCAAACATGAATCGGCGCGTATACACTGGTGGTGCGCCCGCTCTTTCCTGCTGCACTTAAGACAATACTACCAGTTCTGGCGACTAAGTACTCGCAACCGGTAATGGAAACATCACAGGCCGCGAGGTCCTCAAAAGGCTGTATGTTTATGGTAGATA
>JANXYS010000366.1 GCA_025355935.1 Chitinophagales bacterium
CTTCAAACGGGTGAATTGCTCAACATTAAATTGCTTACCGCAAAAGATATTATCAATTCTGAGCGTCGGCGAAATGCTGTAATACGTTCTTCCTATCCCGGTTCCCTTTTCTGTGAAACTATTTTTAAGTCCATTGCCGATTGTACTGTAAGCATAACTATTTGGCACATCGTTAAAGTCGCCACAGACAATTACAGGATAAGGACTTTCATTGATCGATTTTCTAATATGTTCACTTTGTACTTTCCTCTTTAGGAAACCTATTTTGAATTTTGAAATAAGACTCTTTGAACCCTCGATGTTTTTGCCCTCGTCAATGGACGTTTCACCGATATATTGCAGGTTTTCCTTCGAAAATTTCAGGGATTGCAGATGGAGATTAAACAACCTGAAAGTATCACCATCTTTAACAAGATCGGAATATTGAAAGATAGAGTTATAGTCATTGGGTGCATAACTCATGGTATGTTCATTGAAAAGAGGGTACCTGGAAAAGCTAATAATACCAAAATGATGCTTGCCATCAAAATCAAGTTTTTTATTATAAGAGTAATGCACATAAGGCATGTTAAGTTTCTTTGTAAAGTCCGGAACGAAATTTATGGCACCACCTAAGCTATCGCTGGCAACCATTTCCTGGAAACACGCTACATCCGGCTGATAGTCGTTGATCAGATCAATCATATGTTGTTTGACCTCAGGATGGGTTTTATATTCCAGAATATCGAAATGCTCAACGTTCCAACTCATTACCCGCAGGTTGTCAGGGTGTTTCTTCACTACAAAGTCCTTCGCCATGCGTACTCTGAATAACTCTTGAATTGGAGACCACGCAACTACAATAGCCAATACACTAATAAACATCAGCGAGGGTTTAACAACCAACCAAAATAAGATAAATATTACGAGGGCAAGCAAGAGATACAAGGACGCCAATGTCAACAAACCGACGAACCAAAACCGAATAGGATCAAAAAGGATACTATAGCAGCCCGCCAGGAAGAAAATGGCAATGCTGAGGTTTAGGAGTACGAATAGTAGCTTGGTAACACGTCTTAAAGAATTAGCTGGCATGGCCTAAAGATAAGCCGAAAGAAAACATTCCTAAAAGAGAGGAAAGTTATTCTTCGCGAGGATGTCCGCACCGTTAGTTAATTGACCGGATGTTTAAGTTGAAGACAACAGTTAGTTCGTCTTCTGATCGCACAAGTCCACCCAGTTTCTTTGGTGGAATTAATGCAAAGTCGGAGAAATTAACTGTTCGTGTTCCTACCAGGTGAATAACACCTCTGAGGTCTTTGCTTATTTGATAATTCACCTTGTAACGTTTCAAATAGCCAGCCAGTTTGATATCGACAAGTCCATAAACGGGCAGGGGAGTCACGCTCAACATTGGAAGTTCATTCAAAGATAAAAACTGAATATAGATATTTGGAAACTCTTTTGATTTAAGCGTTTTCTGAAGCTCCTTTGTCATCATTAAATTGTGGCAATCAAAGTTTTCAATGCTCAAAGTCAGACTCCCGCTTAAGCCAATTCCAAAGGCAGAGCGCACCACTTGCAAGGTATCTGCCTGATCATAATGTGGTATTGTACAAGAATACTTATTAACGTTCGTGCTTCCCCGAACTTCCAGGCTGCTGTCGCTGGAAATTATCCAATAAGTAACATCCATTTGTTTCCATGAAATCAGTATAGTTAACCAAAAAACCAGGCAGATAAAGTGTAACCGGTGTTCGATCATTTCCAATAATTTAGAAAAGCCAGCCCATTTGAACATGGCTTTAATGATTTTTTATTGATCAAAAGCCTACTGCAGCCTGAATAACATACCCATTAAATTTGCCATCCTTTCTAAAATCACGCAAAGGGAAATTGTTATAATTCTGTATAGAATATTCTCCTTTAAGCAGAATATTATGCGTGAGGAACCAGCCCGCGCCGAATGCAACGCGGTTGATTTTTATATCTTCAGAATAGGTAAGAGCAGCCACAGTTGGAGTTGCCGCTATATTTGCAAGTCTGGCATTTACTGCGTTATACCGCACGCCCACAAAAAGATTTTCATCATCTCCAAACCTGTACACCGCATCTATAGCATATTGTTTTGCCTTCCTGTCCGCAGCCTCAAACTTCGTCCTTCCTTCAGCGGCTTCATAGGTTCCAAATAATTCAAGCCCCTGAGCTTTGATGAAGCCATTAAGCTGTAAGGAATTTATCTGTTTGCTAAACCCCGGGTTTAAACGCCCTGAAAAAGCATTCGTTGAATAGCTGCTTCCAGCTTGTTCCATTACCATGAAATAGTTTGAACCGGTACGGTCGCCGCCGTACAGGGTTCCACCGCCAGAACTTTTATTTGTATAATACGATGCACTGAACCGGGCCCTGATGGCATCTGTAAACTGCTTATCATAGCCAGCTTTTAAATAAATGGAAGGAGATTTGTGGATATTGTCGTCCTGCGCAGTTTTAGTAAGGCTGTCTATATTCCCTTTTATCATGCCATTACTTATACCAAGCATCCCATATAACCCATTTTTTCTCACCATCACCTCTCCACCAATTTCAGTTGTAAATGCATCCATGATGTAGTTTTCGACAAAAGGATTGTAAAGCGTATGTCCGCCATCAGATCTCCGGAAATGCTGATCACCATAGTTTATTTCCATGTGCCCGATTTTTAAGGTTGTCACCGCCATTATCTTTTTCCAGGTATCACCTTTAAATGGAAGCTTGTCAAATTGTATATATCCGCCTTTGACCTAGGTTTCATTATGATGACGGGAAGACAGATAGCTTGTTAGGTTGAGCCTGATTCCATCGGATAACTGAACATCCATAAATAAATTTGCGTTTGCAGTATTAAAGCCCGGAGAGATTTTATATAAACCACCTGATGAATTTTCATGCCTGAGGTTTTGAAATGCTTGCGTAAAGCCTGCCCCAAACTGCACTTTTAATTTGTCAAACGCAGTACTTGTATCTTTAATTCCTTCGAACACGTTAATGCCTGCTTTATCGTAGGGCCGAAGGTTAGTTAGCTTTGATTGGGCATTTACGTTTGTTACACTTAAGGCGTAAAGCACGATGCAGGAAATTCTTAAAATTGTATATTTTTTTTGCATGATAATTATATAAAATGGTGAAGACTATTTTTTAGCTTTTATAAAGAAGGTTAATTGCAATAGTCAGATCATTTCCAACTTTCATTGCGCCCATCATGAAGCTTGGCGGGTTAATATTATAATCAGTTAATTTTATTTTTTCCGAACCAGTGCATGTGACTGTTTTATCTGGGTTCACTACTAACCTCAGATTCATTTGGATCAGTTTGGTTTCACCCGCTATTGTTAAGTTTCCGGTTGATTTAACCGAATATTCATTTTCGTTTACCTGAGAAATCACGGCAGAGCTTAGCTTGTATAAGATCTTAGGGTTTGCATCGGCTTTCATCGCTTTGTAGGTGCGGGCGTCCATTGAACTATGCCCACTCTTTAAACTTTTGGCCTCCATCATAAAGTCGAATGCGCTTATTTTCTGAAGTGTATTATTTTTATCAAATGTAAAAATGCCCTGGCTCGTGATACCTGCAGACGTCATCGTCCAGTCGTGCACATTGGATGATCCCATTACCTGGATGTTTTTACCTTTCGCCGCCGAGGATTTATAAGTGGTTTGTGCTTCCAAAATACCAGGAATTAAACATACTGAGATACTAACAAGAAGAAGGTAAAAAAAACTTTGGCGGTAAATAATTTTGTTGATATTCATTATTGGTTAATTGAAACACAAAAATATTACGCCGGCACTTCCTGTGAAGTGACCTTGCTTATATCCAAAATGATCTTGATCACATTGTAAGTTCTTGGTGCTTTTTCGGTAATAAAAGTCCCTAAGTGGTTTTAAAAGCTGAAATTTGGAAATGGACAATGCGGCGTTAGTAAAGGCAATTATAGAAAACGCAATTGACGGAATTATAACCATTAACGATCGGGGAATCATCGAGACTATTAATCCAGCCGCTTGCTTTTTGTTTGGCTATTCTGCCGAAGAAGTAATAGCGAAGAATATTTCTATTTTAATGCCCGAGTCTGACAGCTCAAATCATGATCAGTATCTTCGACGCTACCAGCAAACTGGTGAAGCACGCATGATCGGTATTGGGCGTGAGGTAAACGGATTAAAAAAAGATGGTTCTATTTTTCCGTTCCGTCTGGCTTTAAATGAAGTACAATTTTCAGGTAGAATTGTATACACTGGCTTTATACATGATCTCACTAAGGAAAAGCAGGCAGAAGAAAAGTTGAGGGAATATTCATCCCGCCTGGAAACACAAGTGGAAGAACGTACACATTCCCTGCAAAAGTCATTATTGGAGCTTCAAAGGGCAAAGGACAGGGTGAGTAATTCTCTTGAAAAGGAGAAGGAGTTGAGTGAGTTGAAAAGTAGGTTTGTATCGATGGCTTCGCACGAGTTTCGAACACCGTTAAGTTCAGTACAATTGTCTGCGTCTCTTATTGAACGATACGCTGCGCCCTTCGATAATCCAAATATCTCGAAACATGTCGGAAAAATAAAAAACGCGGTAAACAACCTGACATCAATACTTAATGATTTTCTCTTACTTGAAAAGCTGGAAGCCGGCACGGTAGAACCCAACTTTGCAGAATTTAATGTTGTAAAATTAGGGGAAGAAATCACAGAGGAAATGCAATTAGTATCAAAAGAGGGGCAGCATATCATATACCAGCATACCGGAGTAAACAGTGTTTTCAACCTGGATATCTACCTGCTTAAAAATTGCATAATCAATCTCATTTCAAATGCCATCAAATATTCGGGCGAAAATACTTTCATCGAGTTTAATACAGAAATAAATGAGAAGGAATTAAAAGTTGGAATAAGAGATTATGGAATTGGAATTCCTGAAGGCGATCACATCCATTTATTCGAACCTTTTTTTAGGGCGAACAACACTGGCACCATTCCCGGTACGGGCCTGGGTTTAAATATCGTGCGGCGATACTCCCGGTTGATGCAGGGCACCATCGATTTTAAAAGCATACTTAATCACGGCATATCTTTTACCTTTACTTTTCCCATCAAATAACTCATGAAAACTTGCATATTAATAATTGAAGACAATAACGACATCAGGGAAAGTAGCTCAGAGATTCTTGAACTTTCGGGTTACACGGTTTTACAGGCACGAAATGGAAAGGAAGGAATGCATTTGGTTAACACGCACTCCATTGATCTGATTTTGTGTGATATTATGATGCCTGAATTGGATGGCATTGGTGTGCTGTACATGCTTAATAAAAACCCCGAGACATCAGGCATTCCTTTTATTTTTTTAACCGCAAAAGCTGAAAGGTCGGATATCAGGAAAGGGATGGAGTTGGGAGCTGACGATTACCTCACCAAACCCTTCGACGACATGGAGCTCCTGTTGGCGGTAGAAACCAGGCTTAATAAAAAACAACAACAACAACTTTTTTATAGCAAGTCGCTGGAGAAAATTGAACACCTTATCACGGAGAAAGACGGCCTCGCAGAAATGAAGAATTCTGCATCGACATTAAGAGTCAGGCATGCCGATAAGGGAGACATAATTTATCACGAAGGCGATCAGCCACCGGGAATCTACCTTGTGCTGAGCGGGAAATTTAAAACGACGAAAGTCTCAGAAGATGGGCGCGAGCTCATTACTGGTATCTATGATAAGGACGATTACATTGGAATAAAATCCGTCCTGTTAACAGAACCGTTTAACGATAGCGCACAGGTGATGGAAGATGGAACCTATTGCTTGATACCGAAAGAGACCGTTGATCAATTACTTGCGCGATTTCCCGATGTCGGTAAAAAATTTATTGAAATACTCTCCGGTAATATCCAAGAAAAGGAAGAACAATTATTGCAAATGGCATACTATTCTGTACGTAAAAGAATGGCTGAAGTTTTATTAAACCTCGGGAAGCAGGAGCATACAGCAAATTTAGACGGCTATCTCAAAGTTACGCGCGAGGAAATGGCCTCAATGGCAGGTATAGCAACAGAAACAGTCAGCCGCATATTATCCGATTTTGCAAGTGAGCATCTGATTGAAAAAAAGGGTCGTCTTATCAAAATATTGGGTAAACAGCTACTGGCAAATCTGAAAAATTGATTTTTATCATATTTCATGTTGATATGCCTCAAAGCATTTTGTATAAGCTATAGTAATTTTACAGGCAAAAGAGAAAGCTATGAAAGCGGTAGCCTATAGTGTGAAGCCCTTTGAAAAGGAATGTCTCGCGAAGTCCAACAAAAAAAAGCACGACATAACCTTAATCTCAAATGCATTAAATGAAGAAACTGCTTTTTTTGCAGACGGGAAGGAAGCAGTTTTGGTTTTTGTCAATGACGACGTTTCTGAAAAGGTAATATCCCTTCTCGCAGGGTTTGGTGTGAAACATATTGCAACCAGATCTACAGGAACAGATCACATTGATTTAAAGGCTGCAGAGAAATACGGAATAAGTGTTTTGAGTATACCCGATTATTGCCCCGACGCAATAGCTGAACATAGCCTTGCTCTGACGCTTGCACTCTGCCGGCATATCATCGAAGCGAACAATCAAATCCGAACATTTGATTTTAGAGTAGACGGGCTTATGGGTTTTAGTCTTTGCGGAAAAACCGTTGGCATAATAGGTTATGGCCATATTGGCCAGGCTGTGGCGAAAATATATAATGGTATTGGGTGCCGGGTTTTAGTAAATGACCCGAATTTAACTGTAAGCCCTCAGGGTGTTTCGGTGGTATCCCTGGCAGAATTGTATGCCACTTCAGATGTTATCACACTTCATCTTCCTTTAACGAATGATACTTTACACATGATCAATGCGAAAACAATCGCTGAAATGAAACATGGCGTGATGCTCATTAATACTTCCCGGGGAGCGTTGATCAAAACAGCCGAACTGATACCATTTATAAGATCTGGCCATGTAGGCTACGTTGGCATGGATGCCTATGAATTTGAAAAAGGGTTATTCTTCGAAGATCACAAACAAAAAAATTTTGACGATAAGCTCTTTGAAGAATTAATGACCTTTCCTAATGTATTGATTACTCCACACCAGGGCTTTTTAACACGTGAAGCAGTGCAGCAGATTGCAGAACATAGCATCGGGAACCTTGATAAATGGGAAAAAGCAAAGGGTAAATCCTTCATGAAGCCATCTTAAAAATTATCTTCCTCGGCCGCCTTTTTTAGAATAGTTTTTTCTTCCTCTGTGAGATAATCATAGCCGCGTTGATTGATCTTATCGAGTATCTCGTCTACGCGCT
>JANXYS010000377.1 GCA_025355935.1 Chitinophagales bacterium
GCCAATCACCTGCTTGTAATCCATCGAAGACTGGAATCCACGACTCGGGATTACCTCCCGGCTGATGATCTCACTGCCTTTATAAATCATAATACGACTGCCAATCGCAAAACGGTTCAGAGGACCTCCCGAAAGCATAAAACCCATATAACTATTGCTGTTCTGCTCGCGCGAATTATTACGATACACAAACGCAGGCTGGTTCTCATTGTTTACAACCAAATCCAAATCACCGTCATTGTCAAGATCGGCATAAGCAGCGCCATTAGAACAGGAAGGTTGGGAAAAACCCCAGGCCTTACCCGCATCTTCAAATTGGAGGTTGCCATTATTTTTAAAAACTTTGTTCGGCACAAGGTTTATAGGAATATGCTTGAGCACAGATTCTACGTTTTCTTTTGTACCCGATACTACCATTTGCTGTATCACATCATTCGCGAAGAAGTCCATAAAATCCAGGTTCGTTACATCATGGTTTATGCCGTTACATACGTAAATGTCGCTGTTCCCGTCATTGTCTGCATCGAAGAAAAGGGCACCCCAGCTCCAGTCTGTGTCGGAAACCCCCGCAAAGTTAGCGGCCTCATAATATTTGCCGTTACGATCGCTGATAAAAAGGCAGTTCTTCATATACTGCCTGTAAAATCCTTCGTTTACCCTTGCCCGGTAGAGATCTATATTATCAAACGAGCCGAGTGTCTTTAAACGGTAATCATCCCCCGGCAACATATCTGTCGTAAAAATATCATTGTACCCATCATTGTTTACATCTCCTACGTCGGCGCCCATTGATGAGAAACTATTGTGTTGAAGATCGTCTTCAGACTGATCTTTGAAAGTCCCATTCTTCTGGTTAATATACATGTAATCCTTTTCATAGGAATCATTGGCAACATAAATATCAGGGTACGTATCATTGTTAAAATCGCCTACTGAAACCCCAAGTCCAAAACTCATCAGGCTACCATGAATACCCGCCTGCAGGGTAACTTCTGAAAAGTGATTATTATTATTTTGATACAGGTGATCGCCGCCACCCTTTAAAAAGTCCTTAACTGGCCACTTGCTATCTGGGATATTCCGCCGATTTGCATTACCTATGGTGTTAATTGGAATAGGGCTATTGTTAATCATAAAACAATCCAGGTCGCCATCCATATCGTAATCGAAAAATACCGCGTGAGTTGTGTACGCCTTAATATTTAATCCATATGCAGCTGCAGAATCAGTAAAACCGTTATGATGATTATTGATGTATAACTTATTGCGCCGATTACCACTTATCATGTTACCAGAGTTACACTCATAAATGTCCATCCAACCGTCGTTGTTGATATCGACAAACGTAACGCCGGTGCTCCACATACTGTCTTGTTTTAAACCCGCAGATACCGAAATGTCTTCAAATTTAAAGTTCCCCTTATTAAGGTAAAGTTTATTATTACCCATGTTTGAAGTAAACATTACATCCGGCAAGCTATCATTATTAATGTCTCCAATGGCAACACCGCCGCCGTTATAGTAATTTCGAAAGTAGAAACTGTTTTCCAGCTCCCCGTCAATAACGTGATTCTCAAAATTAATATTCGTTTCCGTCTGCAACTCGAATAATGTCGGCGGAATATTTTGTTTGCACGAAAACATGACAAGGATGGAAAGAAACGTCAGCAGCAAAGTCCTCGTAAAGGAGAATTTATAAGATAGCATCATTGGTAAACTGCAATAGGAGGGCCTGAATTTACGCCAAATTAATGAGACTCTAAAGTTAATGAGCTTTCATAAGACCTGCAGGGCAATGGCTAAAATTAACAAAGGCCATTCGAAAATGGCCTTTGTAATTTGATATATTTTAATTTAATTAATAACCAGGATTTGGAATAAGATTAGGGTTACCAGCTAACTGGCCATTTGGTATTGGGAACAATAGATATTTCGGATCACTGGCGGTAGGTTTTTCCTGAAACGGTTGAAGAAATTTCCCAAATCTGATCAAATCTTGTCTTCTCCAAGTTTCCAAATAAAGTTCTCTTCCTCTCTCATCTATAAGATTGTCGGTAGTCAATGATCCCAAGGCGGTTGCTCCACGATCTAAACGAATTTCATTGACAATGGCCAAACCACTAGCTGCATTACTTGTGCGAAGTAAAGCTTCTGCTTTCATCAATTTAACATCCGCCAGTCTAAATATAGGGTAATCATTGTTTACATTCCCGTTATCATCAAATTGAAAGTCAATTGGGAACTTGTAGGCGCGGATACCCGTAACTTCCAGGTTAGTCCCTTTTTCGATGATTTTAACATCTGGTGTAAAGGCTAACGGAGCCCCCGTTCTATCTTTTAATGCCGCACCAGTCTTCATATCAAATTGTTGGCCAACTAGGAAACCAACGTTAACGGCATTCGCAGGATTAAGCGGAGCATTCGGTGAAGTGTATTTGTAAGCGACACCTCGACGCATATCCGATGCTTCAAATTTATTATAGAAGTCAGACAGTGTTGAAAAACCATTCCAGCCACTTGGTTGCTGGTTATAATGCATAGTCATATGCCAGCGTGAACGGACACCACCAGAAGATACTCCACCGATGTTCTCTTGGGTCCAGATGTTTTCTTTACCAATGACATCATTATTAGGTGCGAAATTATCAAAGTAATTCTTCGCAAAGGAATAAGGTCCGGCTATAACTTGGTCAGCCAGGGTAACAACTTGTTGCATATCTGCAGCAGCAAAAGTTGGTGCAATCCTATTTGCGTATACACCTTTGTTAAGATAACACTTCATTAGTAACACTCTCGCAGCATTTTTGTTAGCCTTTGTGGCTGGTCCGGCTGGAAGATCAGGTAGGATTGCAGTCAATTCGGACACAATGTAATCTAGCTCTTCGGTTCCCTTTCTAACTTTAGAAGGTAAAACAGCACTCTCTCCTGGCTCACGGTATGGAACTTGATTATAAAGATCTAGAAGGTAAAATTGGGCAAGCGCTCTCAACAACCTGGCTTCTGCCGCCTGTTGTGGTGTTGGATTGAAACGAAGTAAATCTGTAGCTGCAAAATTCACCCCACCTAAACCAGAGAATACGTCTTTAACGTGGGCATTATCCCCGTCAAACCTATGAGTATGTAATACGCGCCAAGCGCCATTATCGTCCCAATCACCGCCTCTTGTTGGCCCGATTAAAGCATCGGTTGACATCTCGCCCAGTGCTAATAAATTACCTTGATCCTGAAACATTCCGCGGAAACTATTATATGTTGCAACTAGCAAGGCATCCACATTTACAGAGCCAGCGGTCGTGCTGGGGTTAACATCGCCGGTTAATTTTTCATTAAGCTTTGAACAACTTCCTAATACAACTAAAATGGAAGCCAACGCTATTATTAATTTTTTTTTCATATTATTTATTTTAAACAAGTATTAGAGGGATACGTTTAGTCCGAAAGTAATCGTCCTTGCCGATGGATACGGAATATATTCAATCCCAACGGATGGCACACCATTTATATTTTTGTCTACGTTAACTTCGGGATCAAAACCGGTATATTTTGTTATTACAAAAAGGTTTTGCCCGGTAGCATAAACTGACAACCCTTTAAATACTTTCCCAACATCGCCAATGCGGTAACTAACAGTCGCATTTGTCATCTTTAGGTAATTTCCTTTTTCAAGAAACCTTGAGGATGCAGTTACTGGATTTGCAAATGATTCTTTAATAGAGTTCTTAAATACCGAATATGCAATATTTTTACCATTATTGATGCTTCCGACATTTATAACATTATTGGAAGTATTATTATAAATTTTCTGTCCAAAAGCCCCATTCATATTGGCAATAACGCTCAATTTTTTATAATTGAAAGTTGTATTGAAACCAAGAAGCGTTTTTGGGTTTGGGCTTCCGGCATAGTAAAGTACGTCACCATCATCCTGATAGTTTGCCAAACCGGTCCCTTTATCGAAACCTAAGAATTTTCTAGTAACAAAAGCATTGATTGGTAATCCCGTACGTATAACCTCAACGGTTGAACCACTTATACCCTGACCATCTAATGCCCCGGTATTAATTGAACCTTTGATTCCGGAAACCATATTTTTTATAAATGTTGCATTTGCGCCAACTTCCCAAGAAATATCTTTCGTACTGATGATGGTTGAGCTAATTGCAGCTTCCAAGCCCTTATTTACAACGACTCCCGGTATATTGTACCAAGTGATACCCCCGCCTGGTGTCGCTGGTTGTAGTGCCTCCACAGGAAATAAAAGGTCTGTAGTCTTTTTATCAAAATAATCTACAGTTAAATTGATTTTGTTATGCAATAGAGTAATGTCTGTTCCAATATTATATTGCCTGTCAGCCTGCCATTTAAGGAGCGGATTAAAATTATTAATTATTATAAAACCTCCACTTCCGTCACCTTGAAAACCATAACGACGTTGAGAAGATCCTGCTGGAAATTCCTGGTTCCCCGTTTTACCCCAGCCTCCGCGGATAGCAAGAGTATTAATTAAAGGAATATTAAAGAATTTTTCCTTGTTCACATTCCATCGGCCGGAAACTGATGGGAAATAACCGTATCTATTCTTTGATCCGAATTTGGATGAACCATCCGCCCTGACTGTTCCAGTCAATAAGTACTTGTCATCGTAATTTAATACAGCGCGCGAAAAATACGACTGGAGATCAGAAGTTGGATCAGAAAAGGATCCGATCGATCGATTACTCGAATTTGTATATTGGAGATAATTTGTATAATCTAATCCGAAGTCTCCAAATCCTCCAGCTACGCCGCTCTGGCCATACCCACCCATGTAAGAGCCCTTGTTTTTATATTTGATGTACTCAAATCCAACAAGCGCATTTAAATTTAATTTAGAAGTCAACTTCTCATTATAATTTAAAGTATGGGTATATTGAATAGTTGTTAGTTCGTTCTGAGCTATGATTCCGCGGCCCTTGTCTAATACATCATTAAAATTGATATATCTCTGTATTGAGGTTCTTCTTACACCACTACCATAATTAACGCTAAACAAGAATCTATACTCCAATGCTTTCGTAAATTTAAAGTAAGGTGAAATACTCGCTAAAACTGTTGTTACTCTGGATTTGTCAGTGATGGCATTTTGAAGTGCAACCGGATTAATTAAATCCCCTCCTCTTACTACATTAAATGAATCTGCAGTGTTAAGTGAATTACGCACTATTAGCTTTTCGGTTGGATTCCATTGCAACGCATTACCAATTAAAGACCCACGGGAACCAGCATTATTTGAAATTGGTGCAATATCTTCCAAATATTGACTTGGAATAATATTAATATCTATACCTAAATTTTTCTTCTCAAGAAATTTGAAATTTCCACTTACGTTAGCAGTATATTTTTTTATACCAGTTTTCCTAACAATACCCGTTTGATCTAAAGCTCCTAGCGAGAAACGAAATTTGGCGTTCTCATTTCCACCGCTCAGTGCAAAATTATAATTTTGTACTATGCCCGTTTGTAAAATGGCATCCAATGCGTCAACACTTGCACCTTTATCATTTGCGTTGGTTAAGCCATAATAAGGAAGAGCCTGTCGAAATTCACTGGCCGATAATACACGAATTTTGTGAGCAATTTTGGAGAAGCCATAAGATGCACCTAAGTCCATCTTTGGTAGACCGTTCTGGCCCCTTTTGGTTGTTATAAGAACTACGCCATAGGCGGCCCTTGAACCATAAATAGCTGTCGCAGAGGCATCCTTGAGGATATCGATTGAAGCAATATCAGCTGGATTTATAAAGTTTAGGGGATTGCTACCGGGATTGCTTCCACCAGTACCGATATCACCTAAACCCGGACGAGGTGAGCGGCCGTCTAATGGAACACCGTCAACAACATATAATGGTTGGCCACTACCTGTAACAGTAGAGTTTCCACGAATTTTAACGGTAGAAGCTCCACCTGGTGTTCCTGTATTGTTGATCATTTGTACGCCCGCAACTTTACCCTGGATAAGCTGATCAGCCGAAGTGTAAGTCCCTTTGTTAAAATCCTTCGCAGTTACGGTTGCTGTTGCTCCCGTCAAGTCTTTCTTTCGCGCTGAGCCGTAGCCAATTACCACAACTTCGTTTAAACCCTCGACACTAGTTTCCAGATTAACATTAACTGCATTGCTGCCGTTTACTTTAACCGACTGTGAAGCAAACCCTGTGTTTGAAATGATAAGTGTTGCGCCATTAGCAACATTTGGAAGGGTATACATACCCTGAGCATCGGTTGAAGTTCCGTTACTCTTACCTCTGACGGTAACTGAGGCTCCTGAAACAGGATTACCGTCTTTGTCCTTCACTGTGCCTGAGACAGTGTTTTGCGCTAGTGCAGCCATGGTTAACCCCAGGGTGGCAATTACTAGCAAGCAGATTCTTTTTGATAAAGCAAGCAGCATAATGAGAGTTTTTTGGTTGGAATGACAAATATTACAAAGACTGTAACTTATATAGCAAAGTTTAGTTAGTGTTCTCTGATACTTTTTAAACTAATAGCGATAATAATGAAGCAATCCCTTTAACATCTTAAAAGTAGTGTACTTTTTACACAAAAAAATCAGCAATGAAATAAATAATACCGCAAACGTTTGCGAAATTGTTTGCGAAAACGGTTGATGTTAATATTTTTGTTAATTTTATTACAATAATTTTATTTGAAAATGAATAATACCACGCTGAAAAGAATCTCCCAGATACTTGAAATTAGTATCTCTACTGTGTCGAGAGCATTAAAAAATCATCCTGACATTTCGGATAAGACTAAACTTCGGGTTGTAGAGCTTGCAAACGCAATGGATTATGAACCCAATGCAAATGCTATCAATCTTCGAACAAGTAATAGCAGGCTTTTTGGTCTTATCGTTCCGGGAATCTCAAATTTCTTCTATGATTCATTTATTTCATCCGTGGAAGAAGAAAGTCGTAAAAACAATTATGCCTTAATGGTGCTTCAATCTGGTGATGATCCCCTAATGGAATTGAACAACCTCAAACTCTGCCGCCAGAATCGTGTTTCAGGGCTGTTTGCCAGTATCTCGACCCAAACTACCAACTATGACCCTTTCCTAAAATTAAAGGACATGAAAACTCCGGTTATATTTTTCGATAAAGTGCCCGATCATAATGGCTTTAACAAAGTCTGCGTGGCGGACACTGCATCGGCAAATATGGCTGCAGCAGCATTGGCACGGAAAGATAAAAAGAAGATCCTGGCCATTTTTGGCGATGAGCGATTGCTCATGACAAGAAAAAGATTAGAAGCCTTTAAAGAAACTACCGCCAAAAGAAATCCCTCGGCTACCATTACTTACGGGTTCGCAATAAATTCTCAAGACGCAGAAGGGATTACGTCTACTTACCTGGCACAAAAAGTCGATGCAGTCTTCTGCATGAGTGATGAAATCTTAACCGGCGCTATGCGGGCCATTCAAAAGCAACATCTTAGAATACCTGATGACATCGGCGTAATAGCCATCAGCAATGGGTTTATTCCAAGGCTCTTTTATCCTGAAATAACCTTTGTAGAAACAAGTGGCCACAAATTGGGCAAGCTCGCTTTTTCGAGTATGATGGCTTGCCTTGCCGGTAGCACTTTTATACAGGAACTTACTATTGAATCCATCCTTGTTGAGGGAGGATCATTATAAGCGGAAACTCTTAGCGCTTACCAAATATAGGTGCCTACAGAATTTTTATTTAATGAACTCGTAATCCATTTGCCATTGTACTTTATATTAAACAACGCCGAGGTAGGGTTGTCATTTAATACTATCATCACCTTTTTACCCGCCGGCGTTTTAAATGCAGCATTGTAAAGGCCACCACTAACGTTGCTGCTTATACGTACTGATCCGGCAGGTACAAATTTTGAAACCTGGCCAATGATATAATACGATACATTTTTGGTATAGGTACTGCTCGTTTCAATAGTGATGGCGCCTTTACAACTATTACAGCCTCCCTGTGTGTGAGGACTAAAAGATCCGTCGGTTGCAAGGTTCCATTCTAACGCATTTTTGCTCCAGTTTCTCATTGACCCCAATGTTACATTTCGTGTATGCCATGAGAGATCCCCCGCGAAGTCGCCGGTAGATGAGGTCCATTGTTCTGTAAAATAAACATCTTTATCGGGGTGTGCATTGTGTACGGTTGTGAGGGCACTAATGTCTCCGCCATACAAATGAAATGCAGAGCCCGCCACGAATGTTCTTGCAACATTATCGTTTAAAATTTCCATCGGATAATCCGGTCTGTCGCAATTATGATCGTAGGAAATTATTTTAGTAGTAATACCCGCAGACTGAAACGCAGGACCAAGTGAACTTTTAATAAAGTCCGCTTGCTGCAACGCAAGCATCAATAAGCTGGGGTTATTTGCTGGATTGAGCGGCTCATTTTGAGGCGTTATAGCTGTAATTGTTATTCCCTCTGCTTTCATTGCCTCAATATACTTTACAAAATATTTTGCATAGGCATTATAATACTGGGGCATTAAACTGCCACCAATTGTGCCTGTTATACCAGTAGTTAAATTCGCGCTTTTCATCCAAACTGGCGGTGACCACGGAGAGCCTAATATCTTTATTGCAGGATTAATTTTGAGAATTGATTTAAGAACAGGAATGAGATGCAACCGGTCCGGCGCAATACTAAATTGCCCCATTGTTACGTCTGTTTGCCCGGCTGGCATGTCATCATACGAAAATGTAGTGCCATCAAGGTCTGAAGCTCCGATACTAATTCGAAGG
>JANXYS010000384.1 GCA_025355935.1 Chitinophagales bacterium
TATATTTATCTCTTTTTAAAATAGTGTATGCTATCGAGTTAGACAGCGAGATAGTGGGCATATAGCAAATCATTGCTGCGAGGATTACATAGTATAAGGTGCCTGGATCATCAACCTTTGGAACATAGAAAAGAACAATTCCATATAGGATGTGTAGTGCGCCGTAAAGTTTTTCTGCGTTTATCCATTTGTCAGCAATAATCCCGGTGATGGCAGGCATGAAGAGCGAGGCTATGGCAAGTGTAGAGAAAATCGCTCCGAACTGTGCGCCAGTCCAACCCTTTGCATTAAAACAATAGGTTCCGATAGTAATGAGCCATGCGCCCCAAACAAAAAATTGCAAGAAACTCATAATTGTTAACCGAAACTTTATATTCATACCTTCACTTTTTAAAGGAAGTAAGATACAATTTTCTATCAATTACACTGGGCTTTAACCACACGCTTTCCCTGAAGCTGTGGTAAGAAAGCGATTCAAGAGATTAGAAAACTGCAAGTATTAAACCACCACTGCTACCCATTAATGTCTGATTAGATCAACAATGAATCAGATTGATAATATTATCTAAACCAGGAATATAAAGTTTGGATTAAACAGAACTCATCCTGTTAAGTGGAAGTTGTGAAAAATAAAAAATTCTTACGCAGGATAATGTTGAAATTTTAATGTAGAAAACACCATCAATGGAATTGGGTTAAAAAACATTCGCAGTCGTTTACAGGTTTATTAAGGAAAATTACATACTGCTTCTTCACCTCCGTATAGAGTTGCCTGCTAGGTGCGCATTTCTATGTGAATTCGGCAGAGGTCCCCGAAAACGTGCGGAAAGTAATTGCTGAATTCATCTGATAGATACAGATTTTAGGATTTATCTTTACAAAAAAACTTTTGGAACTCAGTAACAGGAAGGCATACTACGAGTATTTCTTCGAATCAACTTTGACCGCCGGCATCGTATTAGCAGGTACCGAAATAAAATCTCTTAGAAGCGGGAAGGCTAGCTTTAACGACAGTTATTGTGTCTTCTCCAAAGGAGAATTATTTGTAAAAAGTCTGCATATCAGCGAGTATTCATTTGGTACGTATGCTAATCATGAACCTCTGCAGGAAAGAAAGTTGTTGCTTACAAAGCGGGAATTAAGGAAGTTGGAAGCAAAAAGCAGGGAGAAAGGCTATAGCATCATTCCGCTCAAAATATTCCTCAGTGAAAAAGGACTTGCTAAAGTCGAAATCGGTTTAGGGAAAGGAAAAAAGAATTACGATAAAAGAGAGACTATCAAAGAAAGAGAGACTGATCGCGATGTTAAGAGGAAGTATGGAATATAATTTTCTAGAACATTATTTGATAAATTTTGCGTTTAACTAACATTCACTAAGGCTTATTGGCACGTTCACAGCTAAACCTCCATCTGCTGTTTCCTTGTATTTGCTGTTCATGTCCAGTGCAGTATCCCACATTGTTTTTATAACTCCATCCAGGCTTACCCTCGCAAAATCTGGCGTACTCTGCATTGCTAACTGGCTTGCAGTAATTGCTTTTATAGCTCCCATGGTATTTCTTTCGATGCACGGTATCTGTACTAAACCTCCAATCGGATCACAGGTCATCCCAAGGTGATGCTCCATTGCAATTTCTGCCGCCATCAGAGCCTGCCTTTGAGAGCCTCCAAGGCTTGCCGTTAAGGCTGCTGCAGCCATAGCACTGCTTACCCCAATCTCTGCCTGGCACCCTCCCATCGCTGCCGATATGGTTGCGCCCTTCTTAAAAATGCTGCCCACTTCTGAAGCAGTTAATAGAAAATTTACAATTTTATCCTCGTCATTGCCATCACAGAATAAAACAAAATATTGCAGAACTGCCGGAATAACTCCTGCCGCCCCATTTGTAGGCGCAGTGACCACTCTCCCAAACGAGGCATTCTCTTCATTTACTGCCAGGGCAAAACAACTCACCCAATCAAGTATATAATTAAATTGAGAGCCCCCCGAACGGATTTTTTCCGCCCACTCATCATAAGCCCCGTATTGTTGTCCGTGTAACAATTTTGCATTCAGCGATGGTGCCCGTCTTTTCACATTGAGGCCGCCCGGCAAATAGCCAGATGAATGGCTTCCCCGAAACATGCATTCTTTCATAACCCGCCAGATTTCCAGCAATCCTTTTTTTGTTTCCGATTCAGGCCGCCAGGTTAATTCATTCTCAAGCACCACTTCATGAATACTGAGCCCGGTGGTCCGGCACCAATGCAACAATTCGTTGGACGTATTAATAGGAAACCGAAGAATTGTTGATGAATCATTAAATGCAAACTCCCCTTCTTTCTGAACAAATCCGCCCCCGATCGAGTAATAAGTTTCAGCTAGGCTGTCGCCATTTAAAAGCTCAACCAGGAATGTCAATGCATTGGGATGAAAAGGAAGGGATTCGGTAATCAGGAACTCAATATC
>JANXYS010000415.1 GCA_025355935.1 Chitinophagales bacterium
AACACAGCTTGCGCTGGGTGCAACAATAAACTCATCCGTTTTAAAATCTTTTAAAAACTTAGTCGCAACCGCACGTGATTCGTCGATGAAACCCGCGTTGAATGCGGGTTGCCCGCAACAGGTCTGATTGCCATTGTAGGATACATCACAACAGGCTTTTTCCAGGACTTTCACCATGTTGAATGCAGTTTGTGGATAAAGCTGGTCAATAAAGCAAGGTATAAAAAGCTGAACCTTCATGTAAACGAGGAAATTAAATTTTAAACGACTGCAGTAGTGCCATCATCTTGATTGCTGTAGCGGCAGCTTCTTCGCCTTTATGGCCATGCAAGCCTCCGGCACGCTCATCAGCTTGTTGTTCATTATTTACAGTTAGAACACCGAAAACGGTAGGAATAGGCAATTGCATATTTAGTTGCAAAATACCCTGCGAAACGAAGTTACTTACATATTCGAAGTGAGGAGTGTCACCCCTGATTATGCAGCCCAAGGCGATAAACGCAGTTGGTTTATCTTGTTTGTATTGATTATTATCCCAGAAACTCTTTATCGCAAAAGGAATTTCAATTGCACCTGGTACTTCAAAAAGTTTATAGCAGATTTTATTCTGAACGAGGATTCGGATGCATCCTTCTTCAAGTTTATTTACAACGTTTGAATTCCATTCGGTTTTCACTATAACAACACAGGCATCCTTGTTTAGCCGGATGCCTGATGTATTTGTAAGTTCAATATTGCTTTGAGCCATTTGTTACTCTTTATGTACTTAATCAGTTACACCAAGTTTAGCAAGGTTCTTATCTACATCGCCGTTGGCTACCGAAGCACTGGTTGGGTAATTGTCGCGCAATTTTTTAAAGAGATCGATAGCTTCTTTGTTTTTTCCGGTCGCTTCAGCATATGATGCTGCAAGCATAAGCGCATCCGGTGTAATCGATTCATCTTTATCATTAACGTTAGCGGCTTTTTTGTAGTAACTAAAAGCATCATCTGTTTTCTTTTGTTCAGCATAGGCATGACCAATCATCTCATAAGCCTTACTCTCTACCTGCAAAGCACCGTGCGCATCAAAATCTTTAAGGAATTTTATAGCCTTATCGAATTCGTTGACGTGAAGGTAACTTGCACCCGTCATATATTTGGCCCTGTTGCCAGCCTCTGTACCGCCATAATTATTGATAACTTTCAACAAGCCTGTTACAGGTGTACCCTCAAGGTTTCCTCCATTCAGAACAATGTTCACACTATCTTTATTAAAACCAGTAGCAGCCATTTTATCAAATAAATTTTCAGCAGGAAATACGGCCTCATTGGCATTTTTTTCTTTTGGCAGCTTGATAAAATGCTGGTAGCCGAACCATCCGGCTAGTATAAGAATTGCTGCTGTACCTGCATAAATAATGGTTTTACTATACATTAACCAGAAATCTCTATTTTCTGTTGCTGCACCCGGTGCAATTGGTGTATCTATCAAATTCTTCTCTGCCATAAAGTTTAATTGGGTTAAAATAAACCTGCACGCTGCAGATTTTTATTTGTATTTAGTCAACTATGTAAGGATAATCTTGCTGTACATACACATCTTTTAGAAGTTCGTCATCGTTAGGCCAGGGACTTTCTTCAGCAAATTTTACGCTTTCGTCTACCTCAGATTTGACGCGATCATAAATTGCTTCAATTGCGGCGTCGTCTATTTTGAAATCGGATTTAAGCACTTTTAATACATGTTCGATGGGATCCTTTTCTTTATATTCCTCCAATTCTTCTTTAGTCCGATACTTTTGCGGATCACTCATACTATGACCTTTGTACCTATACGTTTTAATTTCAAGCAAGGTAGGACCACCTTTTTCACGTGCCCTGTTTGCAGCACGAAGAACCGCATTGTGCACCTCCTCCGGGCTCATTCCATCAACAGTATCTGCCGGCATTTCGTAGGCATCGGCAAGTTTATAAATATCGAGGGTTTTACTGGTACGTGCTACTGAAGTACCCATTGCGTAATGATTGTTTTCGCAAATGAAAACCACGGGAAGATCCCATAACATGGCCATATTAAATGTTTCGTGCAACATGCCCTGCCGCGCAGCTCCGTCGCCGAAGAAACACAATACAACGTTTTGGGTTCCACGATAACGTTCGGCAAATGCTAACCCCGCACCAGTTCCGATCTGCGCACCAACAATGCCGTGCCCGCCGAAGAAATTTTCTTTTAAACCGAAAAAGTGCATACTTCCCCCCTTGCCCTTACTACAGCCAGTAGCCTTACCATAAAGTTCTGCCATGCAGCTTTTCGCTGAAATCCCTTTTGCAATGGCGAGCGCATGATCACGGTAGGCCGTAATGAATTTATCATCCGGGTTGGTGGCAGTCATACAGCCGGCGGCAACAGCCTCCTGGCCAATATACAGATGGCAAAATCCGCGGATCTTCTGCATGCCATATAATTGTCCGGTTTTTTCTTCAAACTTGCGGAGTAGCAGCATCAGTTCGTACCAATACAAATAAGTTTCTTTGGAAAATTTTGTTGCCAATGCAGAAATTTTAGGTCGCAAAGATAAGGGAGAAATGGGAAAAAAAATGCTGTGTAATCGAAGCTGCCATAATTTAAATAAGTATGAAATAGCTGGCCGGTAACCCAACTTATTTCAACAGGCCTAAAGGCTATTTTATAGCATACTCGGCAAGTTTTAACCGACAGAAATATCGTCATATTTATTGAAAATCCCATGATCCATTACAACCCATAGCTTACCGAGTTTGCTTAACTTGCACATCCTAATGCTTAAACTTAGCAAAATATCAATTACGCATTTTAAAAATTACGAGTTTAAAATCTTCAATTTTTCCGCGAGAGTTATTGGC
>JANXYS010000449.1 GCA_025355935.1 Chitinophagales bacterium
CGGCGGGCGAGTGAGGAGTTATTCAATGAACGCAATGGTGGGTTATCCGGGGAATCTTTTGTATGGCAAGTTCTATTTGAGCCCTAAGTTCATTCTCAATCTCAGTTATTTTCCATTCATGCTGCTTTAATGCTTTGCCCGGGTAATTCGGATTGGGGTTTAGCATCGGGTAGAAGTATCCACTGCTGTCAGTGAGGCTTGGGCAATAAGTCAAAGGCCGCCATTTTATGTTTTCCCATTCGCTCGTTAACGCAAGGTGCACCCCCACATCAATTGCAGGCTCGTTTGCTAACATTTTCACAGCTTCCGGAAACCACGGAGAAGGAACAAGTACTTCAATGGATTGCTCTATACCCTCTTTATAACTCTTTATAAGCGCTTCATTAGCTGCATGAGCAAAACCCATATCGTCGCCCCGAATAATTAGTCGGGGAGCAATGTATTGGGCGTTAACAGAACCGCAGTAAATAGATAATGCAAACAGTATTTTTATCATAACGATTGAAGTATCTGAATGTTTGACATAAAACTACGTAAAGCTTAAACATCCTGATACAATAAAAACTAGAGAGTATTATTAAAGTGCCTACATTTTAGAACCGAAATACCCTATTTGCTAGTATGCGGTATTCAGTTAGTAATGAGCGGGTGGCAGCAAATATTCGCCAAATTAGACCGGGATTGTAACAATAAACTTACTGCCTTTCCCGGGAATTGAATCGACCGTAATGTGACCGCCGGCAGAACTAACAATCTTTTTTGTAAGGAACATCCCTATACCCTGGCCTTCAATATCGTGATCGAGGCGGTGGTACATTCCCCAAATCATTTTTATACCTTCTTCGCTCATTCCCACACCGCTATCCTCTACACTAAGTATTAAATTTTCATTCACCTGGCAGGTACGAATGGTTATAATAGGCCGCTGAGCAGATCTGAATTTGATGGCGTTAGAAATCAGGTTATAGATTATACTGCGAAGATTTTTTCTTGAAAAATTAATCTTTGCCACTTGTATATCTTTCCGTGTTATGGCCCTGTTCTGTTTAATTTTATCTTCAAGGCTCCACTCTACATTTGTAACAATTTCTTCAAAGTCGAGCCTTTCTTTCGGGAGAGCATCGTTTTCAATTTTTGCGATTGTAGAAATTTCGCCGATCAAAGCACGAAATTTCTTAATCGAATGGTTGATGACGTATAAGAATTCTTCTAGCTCTGGATCCGCCACCTTTAGCGAGTTCATAACTGCAATGCTCATTTCTATATTTCCTAGCGGAGCTAATAAGTCGTGCGAAGCAGTTGAAACAAAATTATTCAAGTCATCATTAATGTGCATTAAACTGTTATTGCGCTTGTCCAACTCTCTTTGAATTTCTTTTAACATGGTGATATCATTAAACGTGATAATAGCCCCATTTTGTTGTGCGTCGCTACTTGCTACATACGGCGTAGTGGTCACTTGGTACCAGGTACGATTCTTAGTCTCCAGTTCCCGGGTTATACGTTCTCCATTCAATAGAACTTGTTCTATATCCCCTATAATTGTTTCCGACTTTATATTCATCGCAATGTCAGTAATCGACCGGCCGATGTCTGCAGGGACCAGATTTACGATGCCGACACTTGCCGGAGAAAATTTCATCACCAAGAGATCAGCGTTCACAAACACCTGGCCGTTTTGATTACTTCTAAAATAATTATTAAGGTCATCATTCAGGTCTAACAACTGTCTATTCTTTAACTGGTAATCAGCGTTCACCGTTTGCAATTCTTCATTCACGGATTGCATCTCTTCATTGGTACTCTGCATTTCCTCGTTCGCAGAATGCAACTCCTCGACGTACGACTGCATATTGTCGTTTGATGCCTCCAATTGTTTATAGGTAGCCTGCAGTTTCTCTTTTAGTTCATTCATTTCTTCTTCAAGCAACAAAGTATACTGATCGAGGTAAATTTTTTCATCGAGGCCACTCGCTTGTTTTGTCTTGTGATAAAGTCTGTCCTCCCTGAAGACAACCATATATAAAGGTTCGGACGAATTTTTGATCTTCAGTCTTTGTACCGAAAGACTTACTGTAACTAGATTACTCAAGACAATTGAATTCAGTTGGATGTTCAAATAAATAGTGCTAACTTATGTAAGCTCATGAACTTTAAAAAATAGCCCGGTATGAAAAATACAGGTTATCATTGTTATAGGCACCTCTGCCGGTGGTGTAAATGCTTTGTCTGAAGTAATCAGTCAATTAAATCCCGGGTTGAATGCGTCAGTATTTATTGTAATGCATTTAGCACGCACCGCGCTTACAGATTTTTTAATACATCGGCTTCAACCCCTTACTTCCATGCCCTGTAAGCTGGCCACCGATAATTGCGCCATTGAAAAAGGACATATTTATATTGCTTCTGCCAATTTTCATTTGCTTGTTAAGAAAGACCGCATGTTACTTGGCCGGGGGCCGGATGAAAATGGCTGGCGCCCATGCATAGATGTATTGTTCAGATCGGCAGCAACTGCATTTAACAGCCGAACAATCGGTATAATTCTCACAGGAATGAGAGACGATGGCACTTCAGGTATGCTGGCTATTAAAAGAAGTGGCGGAATATGCATGGTACAAGACCCTAATGAAGCTGAGCATCCGGATATGCCCCTTTCTATTCTAAACAATATGGAAGTTGACTATTGCGTGTCTCTCTCAGAGATGGCACCCCTTCTGGATACCGTTACCAAAAATATTCCCCCTGAAGTCACTGTTCCAGATGACTTGATGATAGAATCAGAAATTTCAGAGAGAGTGCTAGTAGACTATGAGAGCGTAAAGAAAATTGGCGACAAAAGCATCTACGCCTGCCCGGATTGCGGAGGAGGCCTGTGGCACATGACCGCCGAGGAGGGAAATAAAGAATATGTCTCGAGGTACCGTTGCCATATAGGGCATTCTTACTCGGAAAGCGACCTTGTACTAAAGCAAGGCGAAGTTTTTGAATCGACTTTATGGATCGCACTGCGTATTATGGAAGAGCGGAGGAACCTATTTGCAAAACTTGATCAGGATCATATGAAAAGGGGATTGGTGAGTATGGCCCAGACTTACAAGGATAAGGCTTCATCAATTCAAGTCCACATCGATAAAATGAAAGAGGTGTTATTTGCTTCCCAGGAAATGAATTAAGAATTAAATTCCAACTAAATTTTTAATAATAAACTTAAGGGCAAAATCAATAAAGCTGTTACGCGCTTAGCGGCTTCATAATAAAAATACCGCCTTAAATAAATTTGAGGCGGTATTTTATTTTCTGTTTGTTTTTACCCGTTACTTCCCGGGAATAATATCTATTATAACTGTCCTATTATAAAAACGCTCCTCGACGAGCTTGTTTTCAAAAGGTGCCGCATTTTCATCTTCACCATAACCGAGGCTTTCAAATTTCACTCCCGTTTTACCTGTTTGCGCAAGGGCGCGCTCTATGATTTGACGCGCTCCGGTTGCTCTCTCTTCTGAGAGTTTATGATTGTATCCCTCCTCACCTATAATATCTGTATGGCCGTGAATGATTACCGTGCTGTTGTCCGTAATAAGTGGAGTCACCACATCAGTTAAAAACTTTTCATACGATGCTATTGATTTGGATTTGTCAAAATCGAACAGGGTACTATAACGCAACCCTTCTTGTGTAAGATTATTTGCTTTCATTAAGCTTACAAAACTTTCTTTTTTAATCGTTGCACCACTCTTGGTTTCACCGGTCATCATAACTTTATAGTTACCTTGGCTGTTGCTTCCGAGAATCGATTAACCAGGAATGGAAGCCTGGTTTGTGTTATATGGTCCATAATGCTGTGTGATCCCTTGTTCATCGGTAAGATCAACAGACCACGATTTCAGATTCTCGTTAGCACCTCCTGTCGTAAAAATTACATGGCTGTCTAATGGGTCGTCCTGGACCGACATAATTTGCACCGGCTTTAAAAAAGCTGAAGTGATGCCGCCAACCTGCATTAACATTTCCGGAGAAGTACTTGTAATGTCAACCCTTCGGTCACCTTCCCGAAGTAAGGCAAGCTCTTTAGTGGCGCCGGGTTGCTCGGATGGAATTACAGGCTTATCTCGTCCCTCGGTGCTGATCCTTGCTGCATCCACCCCAAATATATTCACCAAATATTGTTTTACCT
>JANXYS010000488.1 GCA_025355935.1 Chitinophagales bacterium
TTTTCAAAAAAATGTGTTTAATCAAAAATAATGAATATACCGTATTCTGCTCATCATTTGCCTTTACCGGCAAGGATAATTTGTATAGTGTAAATCATTATTTTAAAGTCAAGTGCCAGCGAAACATTTTCTACGTACAGAAGATCATAGGGCATGCGTTGAATCATTTCTTCAATTGTTGAAGCATATCCAAATTTCACCATCCCCCAACTTGTCAAACCTGGTTTCACTTTAAAGAGATAGGTGTACTCGGGGTTCAATGCTACAAGTTGGTCAATATAAAATTTTCTTTCGGGCCTCGGGCCTACCAGGCTCATTTCACCTTTGATAATATTCCATAGCTGAGGTAATTCATCCAATCGCCATTTTCGCATTACCTTTCCCCAGCTTGTAATTCGTTCATCCTGGTCGCTGCTGAGCTGTGGTCCGTTTGTTTCTGCATCCACGTTCATCGATCTTAATTTGTACATCATAAATGGTTTCCCTTTGAAACCAATCCTTTCCTGGGTAAAGAATATAGGACCCCTGGAAGATAATTTTGACCGGATGATGCTGAAAATGAAAAGTGGTAGAAGTAGAACCGAAGCAACAACGCTTACAAGCAGGTCAGTAATCCGCTTTATATTTTGTTGCCAGGCAGGAAGCAGCCCGGCATGCAGATCTATAAGGGGGATACCAAGAACGTTCGTTGTTTGCACGGCACCACTGATTATGTCGAGCGTGTCCGGTGTAATTTTCACATTCACCTCCTGGTCACTTAGCAACCTCAGGATACGCGTGATCAACTCACGTTCGTTTTTCTCAACTGCAATCACTACTTCTTCAATATTTTCTTTTCTAACCAGTAAAGGCAGGTCATCAAGATCATGGTATTGATGAAGATGAAGAAGTGGTTCACTTGTATCCGTATAACTTATATTCAGGAAGGAGATGATTCTGTATCCGGAGCTATCATTATTTTGTACAAAATTTTCGTATAACTGCCTGGCCTTTCCGTCTGATCCGATAAGTAATGCATTGAAATAAACTTTTCTATGTAGAAGTTGGGCGTGGGTAATATTTAAGATAAAGATTCGGCCAATAGAAGTGAAAATAAAAATCGGTATAAGCAGACAAAAGAATTCCACGTAGTACCTTGTATTATCGTTCTGCGGATTTTTTAAAATGAAGAAGAAGAGTAATAACATGCAGCCAACGATGGTTATCACGAGGGTTTTGTACAGTTCTGTAAGCCGGGATTTATGATAAAGACTTTCATACGTTCCCGTAATGAAATGAAGTGTTATCCAACCAAGGGAATAAATGAAAAGGCCAAGATAAAAGCCCGAAGGCATAGAGAAAGGGAAATGGTAAATTCGGCTTCGGAGGAAATAAAAGAGCAACCACGTGATGATACAAACGCAAAGGTCTGAAAATACGTACCAACTGATATTTATACGGTGCTGTTTCAATGTCGAGATCGCGCTCACCAATTTAATTAAGGTTGTGCTTTACCTATTTTCTCTAAGATTTTATGAGCTACTTCCATGGCGTCGAACCCATCCATAATCGTAACCGGCGTAGAAGTGTTGTGCAAAATAGCATTCTTAAAAGCTTCCAGCTCCATTTTTATTGCATTGCCATCTTCAACAGCCGGATTCGCGATAGCAATTGTTTTTATACCGTGGTTTGTTTCAATGTCAAAAGTAAAAACGTTTTTATCACCCGGTGAATTTAGTTTTATGATCTCCGCTTTTTTATCCAGGAAGTCGATACCGATATAGGCATCTTTTTGAAAAATCCTGATCTTTCGCATTTTTTTCATTGATATCCTGCTACTGGTGAGGTTAGCTACGCATCCGTTGTCAAATTCGATGCGAACGTTTGCAATATCCGGGGTATCGCTTAATACAGCAACCCCGTTAGCGGATATAGTACTTACGCTGCTTTTAACTAAGTGAAGGATGATATCAATGTCATGGATCATTAAATCAAGAATCACACTTACATCTGTTCCCCGTGGATTAAACTGGGCAAGCCTGTGAACTTCAATGAACATGGGTTGCAATTGCATATCTTTCACCGCAAGGAATGCAGGGTTAAATCTTTCAACATGGCCAACCTGAAACTTCAGGTTCGATTCTTTAGCCAATTTTACAAGTGTCCTTGCTTCGTCCATGGTATTCGCCAGCGGCTTCTCTACAAAAACGTGTTTACCATTCCGAAGTGCCAAAGCGCAAAGTTCAAAATGAGACGGGGTAGGGGCAATTATGTCAACAGCATCACAAGCAGAAATCAGCTCTTCCGGACTTGAAAATCTTTTCAAGCCATATTTTTCCTGGACAGGCACTGCGTTTTTATCATCAGGATCATAGAAGCCGATCAGCGTTACTTCCTCAATTTCTTTCCAGTTGTTCAAGTGAAATTTTCCCAAATGACCAACACCAAAAACCCCGATCCTTAGCATAACCTAATTTTTATTATGAAAATCCCCGCGGGCATCAAGCGTTGGTTGAGTTACCCGTTTCCGGTGTTTCATCCCAAAAGCCCATCTTACCAAACTTTGTTATACGCTCCTCAATGCGTTGACGTGCTGTCTTCTGTTTAAGTTCCTGTATGACCGGCAGAAGGTAATTTTTAAGAATGTTTGCAGCGCCATCATAATCCCAATGGGCGCCTCCCATTGGCTCCGGAATTACATCATCTACCAACCCGAAGCCAAGCATATCAGTGCCGGTTAAACGAAGTTGTTCGGCAGCCGTTTCTTTTTTATCCCATGTACGCCAAAGGATGCTACTGCAGCTCTCAGGAGAGATAACAGTATACCAGGTATTTTCAAGCATTACAACCTTATCTCCAACTCCAATGCCCAACGCTCCCCCGCTTGCGCCCTCGCCGATTATCACACAAATTACCGGAACTTTTAAACTAATCATCTCATATATATTCCTTGCAATAGCTTCTCCCTGCCCGCGTTCTTCAGCTTCTAGGCCTGGGTATGCGCCGGGAGTGTCAATAAGCGTCACAATTGGCTTGTCAAATTTTTCTGCCAGCTTCATTAACCTGAGCGCTTTGCGGTAACCTTCCGGGTTTGCCATACCAAAATTCCTCATTTGCCGGGTTTTGGTATTGTTTCCTTTTTGCTGCCCGATTAGCATAACTGTTTCATCGCCAAGTTGGGCAAAACCGCCAACCATGGCCTTGTCATCCTTAACATTGCGATCACCATGCAACTCAATAAAGTTAGTACACATGTTCTCGATATACTTTAGCGTATAGGGCCTGTCCGGATGGCGGCTAAGTTGAACCCGCTGCCAGGGAGTAAGATTTTCAGTAAGATTTTTTTTGGTTTCTATTATCCTTTCTTCCAGCGCGATAATGGCACTGCTCATATCAGTTTTAGATTTTTCCTGTGTAATTTTTAATTGTTCTATCTGGTCGTAAAGATCTTTTATGGGCTTTTCAAAATCAAGGAATTGTCTGTTCGCGAGCTGTGGCATATTCTTATTTTACTGTAAAAAGTCTATATGTTATGTAAGTTAATTTGTAAAAATAGCGCAAGCAATTTTTTTTTAAAAGTTTTGTTTGTGAACGATAAATTTACCTATCTTTGCCGTCCCGAAAAAATAGAAATATTACTAGGGAAACGGGTTGGTAGTTCAGTTGGTTAGAATGCTGCCCTGTCACGGCAGAGGTCGCGGGTTCGAGTCCCGTCCAGCCCGCACAGTTGAAGAAAGTTAAGCCTGTAGAAAATGGTCTACAGGCTTTTTTTATGAATATTAGATGAGAATTGCTGTAGCCGACGACCCTAATATCTAATGGTTGGCCCCGACTGTAGAAAGCTTTCCTGACGCTTTTCAAATAATGACTTCGCCATTGATGCCCCATCTCGTCGTTCTCCGCTATATCGTTGTTACCATTGACTCTGCTTGCTGATTTTAACCCGATGCATGGTGTATTTTACACCGTAGACAATCCCATAAAATTCTCAATATGGTTTTAGCACAGTTTGGGTCAAGTTAGACAAAAATTTTAAGATAGATATTAGCTTAATACTAGTTCAAAAAGTATACAATTAACAAACCGGTTTTATTAATATTTTCTTGTTCAATCCATTACCTCATAAATATTCATAGGAGCAGATTTGTTCTTTAGGCTTACCTCTCCAGCATGACGACAATTGAACGATTCTTTTACTTTTTGAAAAGCTGTTTCATTTATAATAATCTGATTTTCTTTGGCCGCTCCTTGCAGACGTTGAGCAATATTTACATTGTCGCCAATTACGGTGTAGTCTAAACGACGGAGGGCGGCCGAACCGATATTTCCGGAAATCATCTCTCCGCAATTAAGTCCTATAGAAACTCTCGGCTTAAAGGAAATATTATCAGATGCTGCGGGTAAGTTTCTTATTTGGGCTTTTACTGCAAGGCAGGCATCAATAGCTCTGTCCAGATGAAAATTACCGCGGAATACTCCCATTACAGCGTCACCGATAAATTTATCAACGCAACCGCCCTGGGCAATTATTTCTTTTACCATTACATCAAAATAGCTGTTCAGCAATTTAACGACAGTATCCGGGGATTCCTTTTCGCTGATAGATGTAAAGCTGCAAATATCAATAAAGACTACAGTGGCTTCAACGGTTTCATTTGCTATGAGGGATGATTCAAACTCTCGGCTGCCCATAAAATTCAGCACGGTTTCATCCACATACATTTTTAAGATATTGTTTTCTTTGATGGCTTTTAAAGTTTTTTTTAGTTGAATCACATGGAGAATGGTTTTCTCCATTGTAATAGAAAGGTCCTCAAAATTGATGGGCTTTGTAATAAAATCAAATGCACCACGGTTCATAGCTGTCCTGATATTATCCATATCGCCGTAGGCGGAGACAATCACTGATTTTATGAGTGGACTGGTTTCATTCATCCTGCTCAGCAGAGTAAGGCCGTCCATCTCCGGCATATTTATATCGCTCAACAAAATATCTATGTCGGGATGCAGTTTTATTTTTTCCAGTGCATCATTGCCGTTTACGGCAAAGACGAATTCATATTCCTGCTCCCTTATTTTTTGACGAAACTTTTGCTTGATAAGTACTTCAAGGTCTGCCTCATCATCAGCAACTAAAATCTTTGCCATTATTATAATGTTTTAAGTTTTTCTTTTAAAACCGTAAAATCCAGGGGTTTGGTTAAAAAATCATCTGCGCCCAGTGCTTTGGCTATATTAAAATTTTCAGCGTCGCCATATGCAGTTATCATCATCACCACAGGAGGTGGCTTATATCCTTTCTTCTTTATTCGTTCTAACAGATCCAGCCCGCTCATGCCGGGCATATTGATATCTGACAGGATTAGGACTGCTTCGTGCTCATGGCTGTTCAGGTAAAGCAGCGCATCTTCGCCGGAAAAAGCAAATACAAACTCCATCTCACTTGCCTTAATTTCTTTTCTGAAACGTTGCTCAAACAATGTCTGAACATCTGTTTCATCATCTACTACTAAAATTTTCATGCGTTTGTGTTTGGTAAAGTGATTATAAACGTAGTTCCTTTATTCTCTTCCGTTTCTACTTTCAACTCGCCGCCATGTACCTTTACAATATCATAGCTCATGCTTAAACCCAAGCCTGTTCCCTGTCCTGTAGGTTTAGTGGTAAAGAAGGGTTGAAATATTTTGTCCAATACTTTTTGTGGAATGCCGTTGCCATTATCGGTAACCCGTATCTCTATTTTATCATGTAGTTTTTTTGTTGAAACAGTCACTGTTGACTCATAGTTTTCAGCACCTGATTTTTTCTTTTCATCCACAGCATAAAATGCATTGGTTATTAAATTTAAAACAACCCTTCCAATATCCTGCGGAATAATGTTGATGCTGCCAATGCCTGCCTCGTCGGAAGACAGGCTTTCATCATAATGCGTTTTTAAAGTGGCATTAAATGATTTGTCCTTTGCCCGCAGGCCATGATAAGCCAGTCTTAAATATTCGTCTGCCAGTTTATTAATATCGGTTGGTTCTTTCACACCGCTACTGCTGCGGCTGTGTTGGAGCATTCCTTTTACAATTGCATCTGCTCTTTTACCGTGCTGTAAAATTTTTTGTTGATTTTCTATTGCATTATTTGCAATTACTTTGGCATCATCAATATT